>DATJJL010000479.1:0-15772 GCA_035492155.1 Ramlibacter sp.
CTATGGCGACGTGGGCAAGGGCAGTGCGCAGGCACTGCGTGCGCTTTCGGCGCAAGTGTGGGTGACGGAGATCGATCCGATCAATGCGCTGCAAGCTGCGATGGAAGGCTATCGCGTCGTGACGACGGACTACGCCTGCGACAAGGTCGACATCGTCGTTACCTGCACGGGCAACAAGAACGTGATCACGCACGACCACATGGCGAAGATGAAGAACCAGGCGATCGTCTGCAACATCGGCCACTTCGACAACGAGATCGACGTCGCTTCGCTCGAAAAGTACGAGTGGGAAGAGATCAAGCCGCAGGTCGACCACGTGATCTTCCCGGACGGCAAGCGCATCATCCTGCTCGCCAAGGGCCGGCTCGTGAATCTGGGCTGCGCCACAGGCCACCCGAGCTACGTGATGTCGTCGTCGTTCGCGAACCAGACGATCGCGCAGATTGAACTCTTCACGCACAGCGACTATTACGAAGTCGGCAAGGTATATGTGCTGCCCAAGCATCTCGACGAGAAGGTCGCGCGCCTGCAGCTGAGGAAGCTCGGCGCGATGCTCACCGAGCTCACGGACGAGCAGGCCGACTACCTCGGCGTGCCGAAGCAGGGCCCTTACAAGCCCGACACGTACCGCTATTGATGTGCGTGCGGACCAGCTTCTCGTCGAACGAGGCATCGCCGCCACGCGCTCGCAGGCGCAGCGGCTGATCGCCGCGGGCGTTCGCTGGCGCGGTGCGCGCGGCTGGCAAGCCGTCGCGAAGAATGGCGACGAGCTGCCGCCTGCCGCGGAGATCGAACTGCTCGACGATGCCGAGAAGCGCTATGTGTCGCGCGGCGGGCTGAAGCTCGAAGGTGCGCTGGCGGCCTCGGGCATCGATGTGCGCGGCAAGCGCTGCCTCGACGTCGGCCAGTCCACCGGCGGCTTCACCGATTGCCTGCTCGCGCATGGCGCGGCTCGCGTGACCGGTGTCGACGTGGGCCATGGACAGCTTCACGACAAGCTGCGGCACGATGCGCGCGTCGTAGCCATCGAAAAGCTCAACGCGCGCGATCTTTCGGCGCAGCAGGTCGGGCATGACTTCGATCTCGTCGTGGGCGACTTGTCGTTCATTTCGCTCACGTTGGTGTTGCCCGCACTCGTCCCGCTTCTGTGTAGCGAAGGCGACCTGCTGATGCTGGTCAAGCCGCAATTCGAACTGCAGCCGTCGCAAGTCGGCAAGGGCGGCATCGTGACTGATTCATCGCTCTACGCCGTGGTCGAACAGCGGTTGCGCGAAGCGTGCTCGCAGCTCGGATTGCAGGTGCGCGGTTGGTACGCAAGCCCGATCGCGGGCGGCGACGGCAACCGCGAATTTTTCATTCATTGCACGAAAGGGGTCGCATGAGCGCCCTCAGCCTCGAATTCTTCCCGCCGAAAACGCCCGAGGGCGTGGCGAAACTGCGCGAAGCGCGCAAGCAGCTTTATGCGCTGAAGCCCGAGTTCTGCTCCGTCACCTACGGTGCGGGCGGGTCCACGCAGCAAGGCACCTTCGATGCCGTCGCCGAAATCCTGAAGGAGGGAGTCGATGCGGCTTCGCACCTGTCGTGCATCGGTGCGACCCAAGGCAAGGTGCGCGATGCGCTAGCCGCGTTGAAGGCGATGGGCGTCAAGCGCCTTGTGGCGTTGCGCGGCGACCTGCCCAGTGGCTACGGCACCGGCGGCGAGTTCCAGTACGCCAGCGACTTGATCGCCTTCATCCGCAAAGAGACGGGCGACTACTTCAAGATCGACGTCGCGTGCTATCCGGAAGTGCATCCGCAGTCGCGCTCGCCGGAGGCGGACCTGCAGGCGTTCGCAGCCAAAGTTCGCGCGGGCGCGAACACCGCGATCACGCAGTACTTCTTCAATGGCGATTCGTATTTCCATTTCGTCGAGCAAGTGCGCAAGCTGGGCCTCGACATACCAGTCGTCCCGGGCATCATGCCGATCACGAATTCGTCGCAGCTGATGCGATTTTCGGATGCGTGCGGCGCGGAGATCCCGCGATGGATCCGCTTGCGGCTGCAGAGCTTCGGCGACGACACGAAGTCGATTCGCGCATTCGGTCTCGATGTGATCACGCATCTGTGCGAGCAACTTCGCGCTGGTGGCGCGCCGTGTTTTCACTTCTATACGATGAACCAGGCGGCTGCGACGGTGGAGATCTGCAGGAGGCTGGGCGCCGCGCAGTGAATCTCGCGTTGGTAGCCGATGGCGCAGTGAGCGTGGCGAGAAAAAACAGATGGCGCGTAGCGAAGCCGAATCTGCCAAGCGCGCGTCACGACCACGCGCGTAGGCGAGATTGACGTGACGTGCGCGAGGTGGAATGCGCTCATGAGGTCTCCAGCGTTTGCGATGCGCCCTTGCCTCGTCCGAGGATCTGCACGAGCTGCGGCAAGGCAGCTTGCAGCGCTGGCTTGAGCGTGTGCGGCGGATTCACGACGAACATGCCGCTGGCCGTGAGGCCGGGCCCGTGCTGATCTTCACCGATGCGCGACGGAACATGCCCGATCGAAAGCTGCGCATGAAGCCAGGGCTTGCCTGCGTTGTTCGCAATCGTCTTGAGCCGCCGAGGCAGCTCGTGCGCTTCGGGTCGCGGGATGATCGGATACCAGATGGCGTACACGCCGGTCGCAAAGCGCTGCAGGCTGTCCTGCAGGCAGGCCGCAACCTTGGCGTAGTCGCTCTTGATCTCGTAGCTCGGGTCGACCAGGACCAATGCGCGCCGCGAGGGTGGTGGCAGGAAGGCCTTGAGCCCTTCGAAGCCGTCCTGGCGCGCGACCGCGATTTGCCGACCCGCCTCGGTCTGGGCGATGTTGGCTGCAAGCGACTTCGAGTCGGTCGGGTGCATTTCGAACAGCTTCAACTTGTCGCGTGCCTCCTCGCGCAGGAGCCGGTGCACGACGAAGGGCGAGCCGGGATAGACCTTCCATTGGCCGGGCTTGTTGAATTCGGCGACAAGTGCGAGGTAATCGGTGATTGCTGGCGCTACGTTTTCCGTAGCAGCTGCAGCAGGTGCCAGCTTGAGTAAGCCGTCGGCAGCCTCTCCTGAGGTGCCTGCAAACTCTCCGTCCAACCGGTACAGGCCGGCGCCTGCATGGGTGTCGATGACGACGAGCGCGGCGTCCTTCTGGGTGAGGTGCCGCAGCATCGCCACCAGCATGAGGTGCTTCAGGACGTCGGCATGGTTGCCGGCGTGAAAGGCGTGGCGATAACTGAACATCCCGGCATCGTACCGGCTCCGGCTATAATCACGGGTTCCGTAGCGCAACTGCGTCCCGCGACGGAAGCATCGGAAGGGAAAACGACACAACGTTTTCCCGGACGATGGAGCCACCTAAGAGGTCCCCGGCAGAGGGACACCGACCGTGGAAAAGGACGCGCAAACCAACTCGAGAAACTGCAATGAAAACGTTCAGCGCGAAACCCGCTGACGTGACGCACGAGTGGTTTGTGATTGACGCCACCGACAAGGTGCTCGGGCGTGTTGCCAGCGAAGCAGCAGCCCGTTTACGCGGCAAGCACAAGGCCATCTACACGCCTCACGTCGACACCGGCGACTACATCGTCGTCATCAACGCCAGCAAGCTGCGCGTGACCGGCTCCAAGGAGCTGGACAAGAAGTACTACCGCCACTCCGGCTACCCGGGCGGCATCTATGAAACGAACTTCCGCGACATGCAGGCCAAGCACCCCGGCCGCGCGCTCGAGAAGGCCGTCAAGGGCATGCTGCCCAAGGGCCCGCTCGGTTACGCCATGATCAAGAAGCTCAAGGTGTATGGCGGCGCAGAGCATCCGCACACCGCGCAGCAACCGAAGTCCCTGGAGGTCTGAGCATGATCGGTGAATGGAACAACGGCACCGGCCGCCGCAAGAGCAGCGTGGCCCGTGTCTTCCTCAAGAAGGGCTCCGGCCAGATCACGGTCAACGGCAAGGACATCGCACAGTTCTTCGGCCGCCAGACCTCGATCATGATCGCGAAGCAACCGCTGATGCTGACCAACAACGCCGAAGCGTTCGACATCCAGGTCAACGTCCACGGCGGCGGCGAATCCGGCCAGGCCGGCGCCGTGCGTCATGGCATCACGCGTGCATTGATCGATTACGACGCGTCGCTCAAGCCCGTGCTGTCGCAAGCCGGCTTCGTCACTCGCGACGCGCGCGAAGTCGAACGTAAAAAGGTCGGCCTGCACTCTGCTCGCCGCCGCAAGCAGTTCAGCAAGCGCTAAGCACCTGCTTACAGCCGATACAGGAAAAGCCGCACAAGTCCTCTTGCTGCGGCTTTTTCTTCGGCTGTATGGTTGAGCCTCGAACACAGCAGTACCCGTTGGGATGCGCTTCAAGCTCCTCCGCCGCCGATTGACGATCAGCGCACCCCGCATGGCGGTGCGAAGCGCATTGCCATGGCCTTTGCGATGGGCCGTCGCCGCGATCGTCCTGGGTTTTTGCGCAGCGATCGCGCTTTGGGCTTTCGAATTCGGCAAGAGCATCGCGGGCCTCGACACCGGCGCCAAGGAAGAACTGCTGAGGCTGCGCGCCGATTCCGACAAGCTGCGCGAAGAACGCGACAAGGCGCAGTCGGTCGGCAATACATCGGCCAGCCTCATCACCGCCGAGAAGGCCGCGAAGGAAGCGCTCGCGACACAAGTGAAATCGCTCGAAGCCGAGAACCAGCAGCTTCGCGGCGACCTCGCGTTCTTCGAGCGGCTGATCCCGGCGGCCAAGGGCGACCAAGGCGTGGCCATCCGTGGTCTGCAGGCCGAAGTCGTCGGCGGCACGCAACTCAAGTGGCAGGTGTTGCTCATCCATCCGGTCAAGAACGCATCCGAATTCGAGGGCAAGCTCGAGGTCAAGGTCGCAGGCACCCTGGATGGGAAACCGTGGATGATGGACGTGACCGGTGGGCCGCAGCCGCTGCAATTCAAACAATATCGGCGCGTGGAGGGCCTGGTCGACCTGCCTCAGCAAGCCGTGGTAAAAAATGTCTCCGCCAAAGTGGTGGAGGGCACGATAACCCGCGCAGTGCAGAGCATCGAGCTCTGACGCGCGCCAGGAGACGCCATGTTCGGGAAGAAAGCACCGCCGCCGATCAAGAGCCTGATCGCGCAGGGAAGCCGCATCGAGGGAAATCTCAAATTCGACGATGGATTGCGCGTCGACGGTGAATGCTTCGGCAACATCAGCGCGAACCCCGACACGCCCAGCATCCTCGTGATTTCCGAGGCAGCTGTCGTGTGCGGCGAGGTCCAGGCCGACCACGTCATCATCAACGGCACCGTCCGCGGGCCGGTTCATGCGAGACAGCTTTTGGAACTCCAGCCGAAGGCCCGCATCGAAGGGGATGTGCACTACCGGGCACTCGAGATGCATCAGGGCGCTGTGATCGCGGGGCAGCTCAAGCCCCTCGAGGCACCGGTGGGCGACGAAAAGCCCTTACTCAAGTTGGCGTCAAACGCTGCCTGAGCCGAATTCCCGACATGGCTGCTGTACTATTACGGCAGTCCTTATTGAAAGTACACCATGAGCGCCGTTGCCGAAAACGTCCAGAGCGAGATGCCCGCCCCGCTGATCTTTACCGACAGCGCCGCGGCCAAGGTGGCAGACCTGATCGCTGAAGAAGGCAACCCCGAGCTGAAGCTGCGAGTCTTCGTGCAAGGCGGCGGCTGCTCGGGCTTCCAGTACGGCTTCACGTTCGACGAAATCCAGAATGACGACGACACGGTGATGCAGAAAAACGGCGTGTCGCTGCTGATCGACGCGATGAGCTACCAGTATCTCGTCGGCGCGGAGATCGATTACAAGGAAGACCTGCAGGGCGCGCAGTTCGTCATCAAGAACCCGAACGCCACCAGCACCTGCGGCTGCGGTTCGAGCTTTACGACCTAACGCGGGTAGATCGCTCCCAGGATGCGGGCGCCTTTGGCGCCCGTTGTCGTTTTGAGGTCCAGCGCTTCGCGACGCATGCATTGCCGCGCGAGCCACGCGAAAGCTGCGGCCTCGACTTGCAATGGAGGCAGGCCCGCTTCCGTGCTGGGGATCACCTGCGTCGACGCAAGCAGCGCGCGCAATCGGTCCATCAAATGCGCATTGAGCGCGCCACCTCCGCACACGATGAGTTGCTTCAGCTGCGGTTCGTGGCGTTGAACATCCCTTGCGATGGCCGCTGCCGTGAGCTCGGCGAGCGTGGCCTGCACATCGGCCGTATCCCGCGAATAGCCGGCACCGACATGCCCCTCCAGCCAAGACATGTTGAAGAGGTCGCGGCCAGTACTTTTGGGCGGCTCTTTCGCGAAATACGGGTCGGCAAGCATGTTCCCAAGAAGGCGCCGATCGACGCGGCCCGAAGCGGCCCACGCACCGCCTTCATCGAATTCGTCACCTTGATGACGCGCACACCAGCCATCCATCAGTCCATTGCCGGGGCCACAGTCGAAGCCAAGTTGCGTGCCGTCGGCGCGAAGCAAGGTGAGATTCGAGATCCCGCCGATATTGAGCACGCCAATGGTCTCGCCAGGGCGCGCGAACATCGCTCGATGAAAAAAAGGTGCGAGTGGCGCGCCTTGCCCGCCGGCGGCGACGTCGCGCGAGCGGAAATCGCACACCACATCGATGCCGGTGAGCTCCGCCAGCAATGCGCCGTTGCAAAGCTGGATCGTGTAGCCGGTGCCATCGAATTCGTGAGGGCGATGGCGCACCGTCTGACCGTGCGCGCCGATCGCCATCACGTCTTCGGTATCGACGTGCGGGCGTTGCAGCAGCGCGCGCACGACTTGCGCATAAACACGCATCAAGGCATTGGCAGCGAGCGCGGCGCGATGCAATTCGTCGGCGCCGGCGCCGTTCAGCGCGAGCAATTCGCTGCGAAGTTCGGGGGCGAAAGGTGCGCCTTGATGCGCCAACACTTGCACGTGGCCGCCGCTGAAATCGGCAAGGACGCCGTCGACCCCATCGAGCGACGTGCCGGACATGAGGCCGATGTACAACTCTCGCATCACGGCATGTTAGCCGCTGCGGCGAGCGGTCATTGCGCGCTCGCGAGCACGGTTTCTCGCGCAGCGGCCGCAAGCTGGATGCGCATCATGCTTGCAACCCGCTCGAACTCAGGCCGCAGCTGCGCCGAGAGCGGCGTGCCTTCGTGGCGGCGCGCGATCAACGCCGGGTTCTGGTGGACGCCGTTCACGCGAAATTCGAAGTGCAGGTGCGGACCGGTCGCCCAGCCGGTTTGGCCAACGGCGCCGATGAACTGCCCCTGATCCACATGCTGGCCCGTCTTGACGCCGATGCGGCTCAGGTGCGCATAAACCGTTTCTTCGCTGGCGTTGTGCCGGACGATGATCACGTTGCCGAAACCGTTCTGCACGCCGGCGAATTCAATGACGCCATCGCCGACCGTGCGCACGGGCGTGCCGAGGGCCGCGCCGTAATCGATACCCAGATGCGCCTTCCACTGGTTCAGGATCGGATGCATGCGCATCGCAAAGCCGCTGGTCACGCGCGAATACTGCAGCGGCGCCGCGAGGTAGGGCGTCTGCAGGCTCTGGCCGTCAAGTGTGTAGTAGCCGCCTTTTTCGCCCGGCGGCTGGAACCACACGGCGTTGTACGGCTTGCCGCCGTTCACATATTCGGCGGAGAGGATGCGCCCGGTGCGCAGCGGCTCGCCATCGGCTTCCAGGGTTTCGTAGACGACGTTGAAACGGTCGCCGCGGCGCAGGTCGTGCTGGAAATCGACGCCGTTCGAGAAGATCTCGACCATCTGCGACACGACCGCATCGGGAATATGGGCCTCATCCGCAGCGCCAAAAAGCGAACTGCGCACGACAGCGCTGCCCAGGCGCACACGTACCTCGAGCGGTGCGGTGTCGATGTGCGACACGTACACACCGGGTGCCGCGCGATCGACGACAAGGCGCTTGAACATGCCGTTCTTTTCGGGCACCCAGCGGAAGGTGAGCTTCAGCAGCTCGTCGCGGTCGTTTGTCTCGACCGAAACCAGGTGACCCGTGTGGCCCAGCACTTGCGTTCGGAAGGTCGGCTCATGGCGCAGGAAGGCCGCAGCCGCTGCATCGGCGATGCCCAAGCGCGCCAACAGAGCCTCGGCTGTGTCACTGGCACGAGTGGCTTCGGTGCGGTAGAGGCTGAAGCTGTGGTCTTCGAGCTGGTGCAGCTGTTCGTCGAGCGGCAGTGGGGTGACGTCCTGCACCACCTGGCGCACGACGACGTTGTCCGGCATCGGGTCGAAGTTCGCGACCGCGAAGGCCGCGCTGCCCGCGCCGAAAAGCAGTACGGCAACGGCGGCCGTGACCTGCTTCGGATGATGTTCAAGCACATGGCCGATGCGAAGCAACAATCTTTCGCAGGCGGCGGCAACGCCTTTTTTTTGTGGATTCTTTTCCAAGGAGGATTGCGCGTCCGGGGCTGCAAAAAGCACCGACACTAGAATCGGCGGGGTCCGAACGGGCAGCCGCAGTATAGCGGCCCAGCTCGAGCGCGAGCTAGGAAAAACGCTTATGAATCAAGGCTCTGTTACACAATACCCGATCACGGATCGCACGCGCGCGGCCATGGCGATTTCGCTGCGCGGCGCCGACGACCTGATCCCGCAGGAAGACTGGATGCGCAAGCTTGCCAGGTCCGAAGCGACCGGCGTGCCGCTTCGCATCAAGCTCGGACTCGATCCCACTGCACCCGACATCCACATCGGACACACCGTGGTCCTGAACAAGATGCGGCAGCTGCAGGACATCGGCCATCAAGTGATCTTCCTGATCGGCGACTTCACGTCGATGATCGGCGATCCGTCGGGCCGCAACACAACGCGTCCTCCGCTCACGGCGGAACAGATCAAGGCCAACGCGGAGACGTACCGCAACCAAGCGTACAAGGTGCTCGACCCGAACAAGACCGAGCTGCGCTACAACAGCGAATGGAGCGACCCGCTTGGCGCGCGAGGCATGATCCAGCTCGCCGCGAAGTACACCGTGGCGCGCATGATGGAGCGCAACGACTTTCACGAGCGCTTCAAATCCGGCGCCTCGATCAGCATTCACGAGTTCCTCTACCCGCTGATGCAAGGCTACGACTCGGTGGCTCTCAAGAGCGACCTCGAGCTCGGAGGCACCGACCAGAAGTTCAACCTGCTCATGGGGCGCCACCTGCAGCAGGAATACGGGCAGGAGCCGCAATGCATCCTGACGATGCCGCTGCTCGAAGGGCTCGACGGCGTCGACAAGATGTCCAAGAGCAAGAACAACTACATCGGCATCACGGAAGACGCGAACACGATGTTCGCCAAGACGATGTCGATTTCCGACGATCTCATGTGGCGCTGGTACACGCTGCTGTCCTTCAAGAGCGAGGCCGACATCGCGCAGCTGAAGAAGGAAGTCGAAGGAGGGCGCAACCCGAAGGACGCGAAGGTGATGCTCGCTAAGGAGATCACCGCGCGCTTTCACGACGCGGCGGCCGCAGACTCGGCGCAGCAGGACTTCGTCAATCGCAGCAAGGGCGGCATCCCCGACGCCATCCCCGAGGTGGCCCTCGCGGGTGCGCCGATGCAGATCGGCCAATTGCTCAAGCAAGCCAACCTCGCGCCATCGACCAGCGAAGCCAATCGCCTGATCGAAGGTGGGGGCGTGCGCGTCGATTCGAGCGTCGTCAGCGACAAGGGGCTCAAGCTCGATCGCGGCACGTACGTCGTGCAGGTCGGCAAGCGGAAATTCGCACGTGTGACGCTTGCATAGAGCACGTTGACCGTTTGTACATGGCATGTATAGTCATGCCATGCTCACGAACATCGATATCGACGAGAGCCTCATCGAGCAGGCGATGCGGGCCTCGGGCGCGCGTACGAAGCGCGAAGTCGTGGACCGCGCCCTGCGCGAGATGGTCGCTCGTTCCAAGCGTCCCCGCATCGGCGATCTCTGGGCTCGGGCGGGCGGCGAAACGTATTGGCCCGATTACGACCCCAAGACCGATCCCGGCGAGTTGGCCGGCAAATACCGCGTCGAACAGGGGGTCGCCACCTACAAGGTCGTTCCGCCTCCCGTCAACCCGAAGACGAAGGGCAAACGCTGATGCTGCTCCTCGATTCTTCGGTCTGGATCGACGTTCACCTCGGTCGGGCCACCGACGCGACCCGCTATGTCCACACGCGCGACGAACAGGAAGAGATCGCCACGACAGGCATCATCTTCCAGGAGGTGCTGCAGGGCGTGCGCGACCCGGTGGAGTACGACTATGTGCGGCAACTCCTGTGGTCCACGCTCATCCTCGAGCCTCGCGAGATGCAGACGTTCGAGCTGGCGGTGCAGCTGTACTTGAAGGCGCGCGAAAAAGGCCTGACCATTCGCAAACCCAACAACTGCCTCATCGCTGCGCTCGCGCTGGAACACGGCGCCTTGCTCGTTCACAACGACGTGGATTTCGTTGCGCTGGCGCAAACTGAACCTGCGCTGCTCGTGTACCCGGGGCGTCCGCACTAGGCGCCGCGCTGCCAACATCAACGACAATCGGCGCCGTCATGGCGTCGAAAGTCGAACAACTCGATCCCCAACTGCTGCTGCGACTGTCCATCGTCGTGGCAGTGGTCACGATCGCGCTCAAGACGCTCGCGTGGTGGATCACGCATTCGGTCGGCCTGTTGTCCGATGCGATGGAGTCGCTTGTCAATCTCGCGAGCGCCGCGTTCGCGCTCCTGATGGTGACGATCGCGCGCCGTCCTGCCGACAAGGACCATCCCTACGGCCATCACAAGGCGGAGTATTTTTCGTCCGGCTTCGAAGGGCTCGCGATCTTCGTCGCGGCCGCGGGCATCATCTGGACCGCAATCGAGCGCCTGCTCAACCCGCAACCGCTGGACGCGCTAGGTTGGGGCCTCGCACTTTCCGTCGTCAGCTCGGCGATCAACTTTGCGTTGGCGTGGGCGATGATGCAAGCGGGCCGTCACCACCGGTCCATCGCGCTGGAAGCCGATGCGCGTCACCTGATGACGGATGTCTGGACGTCGGCGGGTGTGGTGATCGGCGTGGGGCTCGTCGCGATCACAAAGTGGCAGTGGCTCGACCCGCTGGTAGCCATCGGTGTGGCGCTGAACATCCTGCGCGAAGGCGCGGCGCTGATGTGGAAGTCCTCGCAAGGTCTCATGGATGAAGCGCTCGAGCCCGAGGTCATGGAAGAAATCCAGAAGACGCTCGAAGCTTTCCAGCACCACACTATCCGCTTCGACCACATCTCCAGCCGAAAGTCGGGCCGGCGCCGTTTCGTCGATCTGCACATGCACATGCCCGCGAGCTGGACGCTGGGCCGCGCCGCTGCGGTTCGTGCGTCCGTCGAACAAGCGCTCATGAGCGCGGTGCCCGGCCTGCGCGCGACGATCCAGCTTCTTCCCAGCGATGTCGAGGCACATTTCGAGGATTCGGAGGACCTGCTTTGATCGCGCTGGTCCAGCGTGTGAGCGAAGCGCGCGTCGTCGCGCGAGGCATCACCATCGGCGAAATCGGGGCGGGCCTGCTCGTGCTGGTGTGCGCGGAGCGCGGCGACGCCGAGCACCAGGCCGACAAGCTGCTCGCAAAAATCCTGAAGCTGCGCATCTTCAGCGACGACGCGGGCAAGATGAACCGCAGCGTGCAGGACGCGGGCGGCGGGCTTCTTATCGTTAGCCAATTCACTCTGGCGGCGGACGTCTCGGGCGGCAATCGACCCAGCTTCACCAACGCAGCTGCGCCCGACGACGGCAAGCGCCTGTACGACTACTTTGTGCAGCAAGCCCGCGCCGCACATCCCATCGTCGCAACCGGCGAATTCGCGGCCGACATGAAGGTGCAACTGGTCAACGATGGACCAGTCACGATCCCGATGCGGATCGCTTGAGCCGGATTACCTGACGATCTCGTGCCGCATCACAAGCGGATCAAGCCGCTTGTGGATCTCCGCTTCGATCATTGCGCTCGCGCCCTGCACACGCACAGTGATCATGTTGCCATGCACCGCATGGGCCGCAGCCTTCACGTCGATGCGAACTTCGCCTTGCTGCAAGTCCGCAAGCATCGCGCGCACCTTCCGCTCGGCGGCGTCCCATCGCAGTTGCGGCTTGAACACCTTGCCCACGCCGGTCAGCGGCATCGAATCGATCACGTACACCTGCGACGGGATGGCAGCGCGCTCTGGCGTGCGCTCGGCGAGGAAGGCCGTGATCTCCGCGGCGTCCGCCTGCATCCCCGCCTTCGGCTGCACATAAGCCACGGGCAATTCGCCGGCGTACGCATCGGGTTCGCCCACGACGGCCGCGAAGGCAACAGCGGGATGACGAAAGAGGATCTCCTCGATCGGCGCCGGATCGATGTTGTGGCCGCCTCGGATGATGAGGTCCTTCGCTCGCCCGGTGATCCAGAGATAACCTTCTTCATCAAGACGCCCGAGGTCCCCCGAGTTCACCCAGCCCGGTTCGATGAAAGCATCCTTGTTGTGCTTCTCGCTGAGATAGCCCGAGAACACGCCGGGGCCGCCCATCGCGACGACGCCGATTTCGTTCGGCGCGCAATCGATCCACTTCGCTTCGGCGCCCTGCTTCACGACTCGCACGCGCGAATACGGCACCGCATGACCGACGGAGCCAAGCCGAACCGGACGATCGCAGTAGCTGACGGTGTGCACGCTGGATGTCTCCGTCATGCCGTACACCTCGAGCACCGGCGCGTGAAATTGAGTCTGGTATGTCTGCGCAACCGCCACGGGAATCGCAGATCCACCACCGGAGCAACAGCGGATGCTCGACACGTCCGCACCGTCGACGGGCACGTTCAGTGCCGCCGCAAGCACTGTCGGCACACCACCGAACAGCTGCGGCTTGAACCGCTCGACGAGCTTCCATGCATTGCGCACGGAATTCGGGTTGCGCCATCCTGCGGGCGACAGGATCACGAGCGTCGCGCCGCACCCGAGCATGCCGATCCCTTGCGTCAGCGCACCGCCCACATGAAAGAGCGGCAGACCGAAAAGAATCACGTTGCTCGGCAACATGAGTCCCATGACCCACGCCTGGTAGACCTGGTTGCGATGCGTGTGGCGCACGAGCTTCGGCATGCCCGTCGTGCCACCCGTGTGGTAGTACGCGGCGACGTCGGTGGCTTGGATCTGCCGTCCGCTCACGAGGCGATCGCCTGGTTGCGCTTTAGCGAGCTCGTCCCACGAGAACACAGCTGCTGAATCGGCGGGCGCGCCACCGATGCAGATAACAGCCTGGAGGCTGGGCACTTCGGGGCGGATCTTGTCGATCTTGGCCCACAACTCGGCGCTGATGCGCGGGCCGACGGTGACGAGCACTCGCGTGCCAGCCGCGCGAAGAATCTCCGCGATCTGCGCCGCTTCAAGCAGCGGATTCACGGGGTTCGCGATGCCCGCCGCTTCCGCGCCGAAAAGGGCATAGAAGCTCTCGGGCAACAGGGGCGCCAGCAGGCTCACCACGCCACTTTGCCCAATGCCAAGCGCATTGAACATGTTGGCCGCGCGCGTGACGTTCGCGAGGAAGTCGCGATACGACACGGCGATGCCGGCCTCCTGCGGGTCAGAGTTGCCCAGGAACACGATCGCGGCCTTGTCTGGATCGCGCGAGGCACCGATCCGGATCACGTCGTACGTGCTCGTCGCGGCGATGCGATCGTCGTAGGGGATGGCTTCGAACTCGCGGAGCGCAGCCTCGGTGGCGAGACTCGGGCGCGACGGGCCGATGTTGCGGTCCAGAAGATGCCATCCGTTCACGGCGCGCTCCTCGAAGTTTGTGCAAGCTGCCTTGTCGCATGTTCCGGCGCCCATCGCAAGCGTTGGGCAAACCATAAGCGATTCTCTATACAGAAATCCGTGGCAGACTGCAAATACTGATATATGCGCGGAGGCGCTATGGACCGCTTGCAAGCCATGGAAGTGTTCGTGCGCGTCGTGGAGACGGGCAGCTTCTCCGCGGCCGCGCGCGAGTTCGCCACGACACAGTCGACGGCGACCAAGCAGGTTGCGCTGCTCGAAGCGCGGCTGAAGGCGCGGCTGCTCAATCGCAACACGCGCGGCGCGAGCCTGACCGAAGTCGGTGCGCTCTTCTACGACAAGTGCAAGGCGATCCTTCGCGACGTCGAGGAGGCCGACGGCATCGTGCGACTGAAGCAGGATCGCGCACAGGGCCTGCTGCGCATCGGCAGCTCGGTGGCCTTCGGCCGGCGCGTCATCGTGCCGCTGGCGCTGGAATTCATGCGCGAGCACCCGAACGTGCAGGTGGACCTGTCGTTCGAGGACCGCTACACGGACCTCGTCGCGCAAGGCATCGACGTCGCCGTGCGGCTCGGCAAGCTCGCGGATTCCAACCTGGGCGCGCGCTTTCTCGGCACCAACCCTTGGCTGCTGGTCGCATCCAACGCCTACCTGCGCAACGCAGGAACGCCGAAATGTGCCGAAGATTTGTCAGCGCATTCGGCGCTCATCTACAGCAGCGTGCAGGGCGGCGACGTGTGGCGCGTTCGTCGCCCCGACGGCGAGATCGCGACGGTGCGCGTGAGCGGCAAGTTGCGCTCCAACAACCTGTCGGCCGTGCTCGCGGCTGCGCGCGCGGGCTTGGGCGTCGCAGCGCTGCCCTGGTATGTCGCGGCCGATTCGATCGCGTCGCAAGCCGTGTCTCAAGTAATGCCGGGCCACGCGCTGCCTGAGCAGGAGATTCATGCGGTCTATCCGTCGCCGAAGCTCGTACCGGCGAAGGTGCAGGCATTCATCGCTTTCGTCTCGGGCCGCTTCGGCGCGAACTGGTGGGAAAACCTTCCCGCCCGCTGAGCTACGCGTGAGGCGCCATTCCGCACCCGAATAGCTCTTATCGCCCGCCACCGGATTCCCCACGTCGCGTTGCACCGCAAGAATGGGTCGCATCGACAAGGAGTATGCGATGCCCAAGATGAAAGCCGCGATGGCGGCAGTGCTGGTGATGGAACGCGAAGGCGTGACGCAGGCGTTCGGCGTGCCTGGCGCGGCGATCAACCCGCTGTATGCGCAACTGCGCGAGCGCGCGACGATTGCGCACGTGCTCGCGCGGCACGTCGAGGGCGCATCGCACATGGCCGAGGGCTACACGCGCGCCAAGGCCGGCAACATCGGCGTGTGCATCGGCACATCCGGGCCCGCGGGCACCGACATGATCACGGGCCTCTATTCGGCCAGCGCCGATTCGATCCCTATCCTTTGCATCACCGGCCAGGCGCCGCGCGCGAAGTTGCACAAGGAGGATTTCCAGGCTGTCGACATCGCCTCGATCGCGAAGCCCGTCACGAAGATGGCGATCACGGTGATGGAGCCCGCGCAGGTGCCGCGCGCTTTCCAGCAGGCCTTCCACCTGATGCGCTCGGGGCGCCCGGGGCCGGTGCTCATCGACTTGCCCATCGATGTGCAGCAGGCCGAGATCGAATTCGACATCGACACGTACGAGCCGCTGCCCGTGTACAAGCCCGCCGCGACGCGCAAGCAAATCGAACAGGCGATGAAGATGTTGATCACGGCCGAGCGTCCGCTCATCGTTGCAGGCGGCGGCATCATCAACGCGGACGGTTGCGATGAACTGGTGGCGTTCGCGGAAGCTGCGGGTATCCCGGTCATTCCGACGCTCATGGGTTGGGGCGCGATCCCCGACGATCACCCGCTCATGGCCGGCATGTGCGGCCTGCAGACCAGCCATCCCTATGGCAATGCGTCGATGCTTGCGTCGGACTTCGTGCTCGGCATCGGCAACCG
>DATJJL010000480.1:0-5820 GCA_035492155.1 Ramlibacter sp.
TCGATCGTCGAGATCAAGGATTTCATGTTCGCCGAGCAAAAGCGCAGCGGCGTGCTGCTCGCGGGGCTCGAACACCTCGATGATCGCTATTTGCGTGCGGTGGGCTATTCGACGAAATCGAAGCGCGCGGTGCTGCCGAAGATGGTGCTGGTGGGCGATATCGTGGGCGATGATTCCGACGAGGTCGCACGCGCGACGTCGGAGGTCGTGCGCATCGCCAATTCGCGCAGCGGCGAGGGCTTCGTCGCCATCAGCCCCGAAGCGCGCAAGAAATTCTGGCTCGATCGCAAGCGCACGGCAGCGATCAGCAAACACACCAACGCGTTCAAGATCAACGAAGACGTGGTGATTCCGCTGCCCCGCATGGCGGAATACACCGACGGCATCGAGCGCATCAACATCGAGCTGTCGCTGGCCAACAAGATCAAGCTGGCCGACGAGCTCGACGCGTTCTTTGCGCGTGGCAACCTGCCGCTCGGCAAGGGTGACGACGCGATCGAAATTCCGTCGGCCGAACTTCTGGAAGATCGCGTGCAGCAGGCGCTCACCGTGATTCGCGACGTGCGCGCACTCTGGCAGGAGTGGCTGGACAAGGTCGACACGCACTTCCCGCAACTGCAGGACCACACGCTTCGCGCGAGCTGGAAAACCCAGATTCGCGCGCCGCTGCAGCAGATCTTCGCGGGCGACGCGTTCATGCCGCTGCTGGCCGAGGTGAACGCGATCCACAAGCGCGTGCTCAAGGGCCGCGTGTGGGTGGCGCTGCACATGCACGCGGGCGACGGCAACGTGCACACGAACATCCCCGTGAACAGCGACGACTACCAGATGCTGCAGACCGCGCACGCGGCTGTGAAGCGCATCATGTTGCTCGCAAGATCGCTGAACGGCGTGATCTCCGGCGAGCACGGCATCGGCATCACGAAGCTGGAGTTCCTCACCGACGACGAGCTCAAGCCCTTCGCCGACTACAAGCAGCAGGTCGATCCGCAAGGCCGCTTCAACAAGGGCAAGCTGCTTCGGCATTCGGTCGCGGACACCGACACGTCCGTGTATGCGGACCTGACGAACGCCTACACGCCGTCGTTCGGCCTGATGGGACACGAGTCGCTCATCATGCAGCAGTCTGACATCGGCGCGATCAGCGATTCGATCAAGGATTGCCTGCGCTGCGGCAAGTGCAAGCCGGTGTGCGCGACGCACGTGCCGAGGTCGAACCTGCTGTACAGCCCGCGCAACAAGATTCTTGCGACCTCGCTGCTTGTCGAGGCATTCCTTTATGAAGAGCAGACGCGCCGCGGCGTGTCGATCAAGCACTGGCACGAATTCGAGGATGTCTCGGACCACTGCACGGTGTGCCACAAGTGCGCGTCGCCTTGCCCGGTGAACATCGATTTCGGCGACGTGTCGATGAACATGCGCAACCTGCTTCGCAAGATGGGGAAGTAGAGCTTCCGGCCCGCGAATGCAGCCGCGATGTTCATGCTGAACGCGACGAACCCGGACACGATCCGCTTCGTGCGTGCCGCGATGATCGGCGTGGCCTTCAAGGCGCAGCGTTTCGCGAACGGCCTCTTGCGGGGTCTCGCGCGCAAGCAGGTCACTCGCCCGCCCGCGACCGACGGCGGCCTGCCTCCAATGAAGGAGCAGGTGATCCACTTCGTGAACAAGAAGCTGCCCGGTGGATTGCCCAAGAAGACCGCACGCGCGCTGCTGGACATCGAGGACAAGGACTACGTCCCGATCATCCGCAACCCGAAGTCCACGACCTCGGAAACCGAAGCGGTCTTCTACTTCCCGGGTTGCGGCTCGGAGCGTTTGTTCTCGCAAGTGGGTCTGGCGACGCAAGCGATGTTGTGGCATGCGGGCGTGCAGACGGTGCTCCCGCCAGGCTATCTGTGTTGCGGTTACCCGCAGCGCGGCTCGGGGCAGTTCGACAAGGCCGAGAAGATCATCACCGACAACCGCGTGCTGTTCCATCGCGTCGCGAACACGCTGAACTACCTCGACATCAAGACGGTCGTGGTCTCGTGCGGCACGTGCTACGACCAGCTGCAAGGCTACGAGTTCGAAAAGATCTTTCCGGGCTGCCGCATCATCGACATCCACGAGTTCCTGCTCGAAAAGGACATCAAGCTCGAAGGAGCCGCGCAGGCCTACATGTTCCATGACCCCTGCCACTCGCCGATGAAGTTGCAGGACCCGATGAAGACGGTCAAGGCGCTCGTCGGCCCCGATGTCCGCAAGTCGGAACGCTGCTGCGGCGAATCGGGCACCTTCGGCATCACGCGGCCGGACATCGCCACCCAAGTGCGCTTCCGCAAGGAAGAAGAAATCCGCAAGGACGAAGCGGCGCTGCGCGCGAGCGGCAAGGTCGGCGAAAAGGACAACATCAAGATCCTCACGAGCTGCCCGAGTTGCCTGCAAGGTCTCACGCGCTACAGCCACGACCTGCAGAACGGCCTGCTCGAAGCCGACTACATCGTCGTCGAGATGGCCAACAAGATCCTCGGTGCGAACTGGATGCCCGAATACGTTCACGCCGCGAACGCGGGCGGCATCGAGCGGGTCCTGGTCTGATGCGTGTCGCCGGCTGCCCGTTGTGCGACGCAGCCGGTGGACACGTTGTGTTCGAAGGTGACAAATTTCGTCTCATCCGGGCTGACGAGGAAGGCTTTCCGGCGTTTTACCGGGTGGTGTGGAACGAACACGTGGCCGAGTTTTCGGATCTCGCGTCCGCCGACCGCGCGCTGTGCATGGACGCCGTCGTCCGGGTCGAGCGCGTGCTTCGCGAACACCTTGTGCCGACGAAGATCAACCTCGCCGCGCTTGGCAATGTCGTTCCTCACCTGCACTGGCACGTGATCGCGCGCTTCGAAGGGGACAGCCGCTTTCCCGCGCCGGTGTGGGCAGCGGCGACGCACGTGGCCGATGCGGGCCTTGTCGCCTCGATCGTGGCCCGCCGACCGGCACTCGAACAAGCACTTGTGCACGCGTTCGAAGACGGGTCCGGAAATTGCACTCCTCCGTGAAATCCGCACGGGCGGCTTGCGCCGCTTACGGGATGCGCAGGTAGTGGGCGTCCCGACAACCGTGTATAACCGCACGGCAAGGGTATCCAGAGGAAAGAAAAGTGTCCGGAGGAATGTCCATGTCTCCCCACAACGGAAAAGCGACTGCGGCCCGCATCCTGGTCGCAGCGTTCCTGCTCGCAGCTGTGGGAGCGGCCGGCGCGCAATCGGCCGGCGAGGTGGAGTTCGCGCGCGGCGTGGGCTTCGCGCAGAGCCCCGGCCAGACGCCCCGCACACTGGGCAAGGGCCTTGAGCTGAAAGAGGGCGATCGGCTCACGACATCCGGTGGCGGCTCCGCCATCATCAAGCTCGAGGACGGCACGCGCATGACGGTGCGCCCGAACTCCGAGCTGGTCCTCACCCAATACCACTTCAAGGAAAACGCGCCCGACAACAGCATGCTCATGCAGCTGGTGCGCGGCGGCTTTCGCGCGGTTACGGGCCTGATTTCCAAGAGCTCGCCGAACGCCGCGCGCGTGCAGACCAGCACGGCCACCATCGGCATTCGCGGCACGGATTTCGACGCGCGCGTCTGCGCGAAAGACTGCGGCCAGGAGTCGCAGAAGCTCGCGTCCGCCGAGGCTCGCGCCAACACCATCCAGGCCAGCGCCAAGATCGTCACCGCGCAGGGCCAGGTCTTCGCCGTGGATACGGCCGGCCATAGGCGCTATGTCGTCGAAGGCGGCAGCGTCTATCCCGGCGACGTGGTCGAGACCATGCCCGGCACGCGTGCTGTGCTCGCTTTCCGCGACGACACGCGCGTCACGCTGGGTTCGAACAGCCGGTTCCGCGTCGACAACTTCGTCTACGACGAGAAGAACGCGGGCGAGGGCCGCTTCCTCGCCACGCTGCTTCGCGGCTCGGTGCGCGCACTCACGGGCCTCATCGCCAAGGCCAACAACCACAACGCGAATTTCGCGACGCCGACGGCAACGATCGGCATCCGCGGCACCGGCTTCGATGCCGCGTGCGGCGGCACGGACTGCTCCGAAGTCACGCTGTGGACGTGGCTCGGCTCGATTGCTGTCACTCCGCAGGGCACCACGGCGCTGCAACTGCTCCAGTCCGGGCAGGGCCTTTTCATCTCGCCCGGTGGCATCACGCCGGTGCTCAACGCGCCTGCGGCCGATGGCCCGCGCCCGGACGGCGTCGACGTGCCGCCGAAGCTGTTCGGCACGCAGCAGGTGGACGACGCGCAGGAGGGCCTGTTCGTCTTCGTGCGCGACGGCCACATCGAGATCGCGACCGCCAACGACATCCTTGAGCTCGGAAAGGGCGAGGCGGGCTTCGCCGGCAACGACGGTGACACGGCTCGGCCGAACAAAATCCCGAAGTTCATCGACTTCGACAGCGTGCCGCTACCCACCGCGAAGAACCCATTGCTCGTGAGCGTGCTCACGGACGCTGGGATCAAGCAACAGAACCAGTGCAAGTAGCCCGTTTCGGGTGACAAGACGTAAGCCGGATGCCAAAATCGCCGCTCATCCGGCTTTGAACAAGAAGAGGGGCGACATCAAATGCTGATTGGGTCTCGCGCGCTCGCGCTGGCAGCGCTCGCTGCCGCATCCGCTGCCAACGCCCAGGCGCCCGCACCCGCTGCTCCCCGGCCGGCGAATCCGCCGATCACGTCGGTGCCGCCCGCTGCCTTTCCCATCAAAGGGTTCCAGGTCACCGGCGACAACCCTCTGGGCGAAGGCGAAACCTCCAGGGTGCTCGCGCCGTTCCTGCGCGCCGACGCCACGATCGAGACGCTGCAACAGGCCGCCGCCGCACTCGAGAAGGATCTTCGCGACAAGGGCTACGGCCTGCATCGCGTGTCGCTGCCGCCGCAGGAGTTGCACGACACCGTCACGCTCGTCATCGTCAAGTTCACCATCTCCAAGGTGAACATCGAAGGGCGCAACATCTACGACGAAGGCAATGTGCGCCGTATGCTGCCCGAGCTGCGCGAAGGCACCACGCCCAATTTCTCGAAGCTTGCCGTCGAGACGGCGATCGCCAACGAAAACCCGAACAAGCAGGTTCAGGTGGGCCTGAGGGAATCCGAGGATCTCGACAAGATCGACGCGACGATTTCGCTCAAGGAACAAAAGCCCTGGAACTTCGCGGTGGGCATTTCCAACGCAGGCACCAAGAGCTCGGGCCGTGATCGCTTCACCGTCAGCGGCACGCACACCAATCTCTGGAACCTCGACCACGAGCTCACCGCCGCCTACACGACGTCGCTCGAAAAGCCCAGCGACGTGCGGCAATTCGGCCTGACGTACAAGGTGCCCCTCTATGCGCTGGGCGGCGTCGTCGGCGCCACATTCACGCGGTCGGACGTCATCGGAGACTTCGGCGCATTCAGCAGCACCGGCGCGGGCCACACGCTCGGCCTGAGCTATCTGCATTACCTCGCGCCGCAAGGCGGGCGCCGCAGCTACATCTCGTTCGCACTCGACGACAAGCTGTTCAAGGCAACCGAGATTGATCGCGCCCCCGTTCCGGGCCAGCTCGATCGCCGCAGCGTGCCGCTCACTTTGGGCTACGTGGCGCGAACGGAATCGGACAAATACGTCTTCGCTTACGAAGCCGATCTCGCCTACAACACCGGCCTGGGCAGCAACGACGATATCGCGTCCTACCAGGCCGAAGATCCGCGTATCGACACCGTGCACTGGAAGGCGCTTCGCGGCAACGTCAGCTACACGGCGCCGTTCTCCGGCAACTGGTTGCTGCTCGCGCGAGGCAGCTGGCAGGTCAGCCC
>DATJJL010000481.1:0-3190 GCA_035492155.1 Ramlibacter sp.
GTTTCGAGGCGGATCGCGACGCGGTCGATGTCGCGTGCGAAGCGGTTGTAGGCGACCACGGCAGGGATCGCGGCGAAAAGGCCGATGGCCGTGGCGACCAGCGCTTCGGCAATGCCCGGCGCCACGGTGGCGAGCGTCACGGTCTGCAGCGCGCCGAGGCCGACGAACGCATGCATGATGCCCCACACGGTGCCGAAGAGGCCCACATAAGGCGACACCGAACCGACGGAGGCGAGGAAGGACAGGTGCGTCTCCACTGCGTCGAGCTCGCGCTGGAAGCTGGCGCGCATCGCGCGGCGCGCACCGTCGAGCAGCGTGCCCGTATCGGCGATGCGGCGCTCGCGCAGCTTCTGGTATTCGCGCATGCCGCTGGCGAAGATTCTTTCCATCGGTCCGGAAATCTTCGCGTTTTGCGCCGCGGCTGCATATAGATCGTTCAGGCTGGTGCCCGACCAGAATTCGCGCTCGAAATCCTCGTTCAGCGAATTGACGCGCTTGATCGAGAACAGCTTGCGGAAGATGGCGGCCCAGCTCGCGATCGACACGCCGAGCAAGAGCAGCATCACGAGCTTGACCATCCAGCTCGCGTTCAGCACCAATTGGAGAATCGAAAGATCGTTGTTCATGGGTTCTTCAGGGCTTCGAGGATGCCGGGCGGGATTCTTGCGGGCTGCAAGTTGCCGGCGGTTGTTCTTTGGACCCAGCCGATCCGTATCGTCCCTTCGCAGAGCAGCTCGTCCGTAGTGGGACGAAGTGCCTGCTGGGCAATTATCAAAGACGCCCGGCCTGATTCCTTGACCTCGGCCGTAACAAGAAGTTCATCGTCCAGGTGCGCTGGCTTGAGATATCGCACCGAGGTTTCGCCGACGACGAACATGCCGCCCGTCTTCCCGCCAAGGTCGCGCTGGCCGATGCCCAGCGATCGCAACCATTCGGTGCGCGCGCGCTCGAAGAACTTCAGATAGTTGGCGTAGAAAACGATGCCGCCCGCATCCGTGTCTTCCCAGTAGACGCGTACGGGCCAGCTGAACTTCATCGAAGCATGTCCTGCAGTCGCTGGGCCGCTTCTTCAAGATGTTCCATCGAGCTTGCGGTCGAAAAGCGGATGAAGTGCGCGGCCTCGGCCACGCCGAAATCGCGGCCGGGTGTCACGGCCACATGCGCTCGCTTCATGATCTCGAACGTGAGATCCCAGCTGTCCTTCACGCCAAGCTGTTTGCAGATGTCGCTGCAATCGGCCCATGCGTAGAACGCGCCGTCGGGAACGACTGGCACCTTGAAGCCGATCTTCTCGAGTTGCGGGATGAAGTAGTCGCGGCGGCGCTTGAATTCCGCGCGTCGCCTTTCGTATTCCGCGATGCTCTCGGGCTCGAAGCAGGCGAGGGCCGCATGCTGTGCAACGGCGCTGGGGCAGATGTACAGGTTCTGCGTGAGCTTCTCGATGGCGAGCACTGCGTCCTCGGGCGCGACGACCCAGCCGAGCCGCCAGCCCGTCATGTTGAAGTATTTCGAGAAGCTGTTGATGCTGATGATCTGGTCCGAGATCGAAAGCGCCGTGTGGCCGAAGGTCTCGTCGTACGACAGGCCAAGATAGATTTCGTCGAGCAGCGTGATGCCGCCCTTGCTGCTCACGAATTCGTGGATGCGGCGCAGCTCATTCGGATGGATCGATGTGCCCGTGGGGTTCGATGGCGACGCGAGCAGGACGCCGCGCGTGTTGGCCTTCCAGTGCTCTTCGATCTTCGCGGCCGAGAGCTGGTAGCGCTCGGCGGCGGTCGAAGGCACGCGCACCGGCTCGCCGCCCGCCACGGTGACGAAGTGGCAGTTGCACGGATAACTCGGGTCCGGCATCAGGATTTGTTCGCCGGGCTCGATGAGTGCAAGGCAGGCGAGCTGCAGCGCGGCCGACGCACCGGCCGTGACGACGATGCGCTTCGCCGGCACGTCGACACCGAATCGATTCTTGTACCAGTGGCTGATTCGCTCGCGCAGCGCGTCGAGGCCGACGGCATGCGTGTACTGCGTCTTGCCCGCGTGAATCGCTTTCTGTGCGGCCTCCTGCACGAGCGGCGGCGCGGTGAAATCGGGCTCGCCGATGTTCAGGAAGATCATCGGCGTGTCGCTGTGGGCCACTTCGCGCGCTAGCTGCGACGCGGCCTTGGCCACTTCCATCACGTAGAACGGCTCGATCTTCTCGATCAGCTTGGAAACTCTCATCTCGCCTTTCCGGAGGCCTTGTCGGTCTCCACTTCGTTGGCCCGCAGTTTTGGTGCGAGCCCGTTGAGAACGGCATTGACGTACTTGTGGCCGTCGGTGCCGCCGAACTCCTTCGCGAGTTCGATGCATTCGTTGAGCACGACGCGCCAGGGCACGTCGGCTGCATGCTGAAATTCCCAAGCGCCTATCCACATCACGGCGTGCTCGATGGGCGAGATCTCTTCGAGCTTGCGATCGAGCAGCGGCACGATCAGCGCATCGAGCTCTTTCGATTCGTCGACGCAGCCGTGCAGCAGCGCGTCGTAGTGGGCCGAATCGGCCTTGTGAAAGCCCGAGAGGTCGCGTGTGAAAGCGTCGATGGATTCCGCGTCGTTGCGGCCCACGAGGTATTGGTAAAGCGCCTGCAGCGCAAATTCGCGCGCGCGGCTGCGAGCTGGTTTGGCCGACGCCTTGCGCGCGCCGGTGCTGGTGGTGCCGGGTTTTTTCGTCGTTGCCATCTTCAGCCCAGGTCGTCCAGCACGTTGCACATTTCCACCACGACACGCGCGGCGTCGCGGCCTTTTTCGTCTTGCCGAGCAACGGCCTGCGGCTCGTTCTCGGTCGTGAGGATCACGTTCGCGATCGGCAACTGGTAGTCGAGCGACACGCGTGTGACGCCCGCCGCCGATTCGTTGGCAACCAGCTCGAAGTGATACGTCTCGCCGCGAATCACGCAGCCAATCGCGATGAGTGCGTCGTAGCCACCTTTTTCCGCGAGGGCTTGAAGCGCGACGGGAATCTCGAGCGCGCCGGGCACCATCACGAGGTCGATGTGGCCTTCTTCGACGCCGAGCGCGAGAAGCTCTTCGCGGCACGCTTTCGCGAGCGCGTTGGTGATGGATTCGTTCCACCGGGCCTGGACGATGCCGATATAGAGTCCCTTGCCGTCCAGCTTGCCGGCCTTGCCTTTTTCTGCGCCAAACATTGTTCTTGC
>DATJJL010000482.1:0-4524 GCA_035492155.1 Ramlibacter sp.
GTCGAATAGTGGTGCGAGGTGACCACGCCCAGCGCAACGTCGCCCATGTCGTTGAGCTGGTCGTCATCGGTCACGTCGCCGGTGCCGATCAGCTTGATGCCGGCCTTGTCCATGCCGCGCTCGCCGAACTGCTTCATCACCGCCGCGCCCGCACCCGAAGGCACGAAGACGAAGAGCGCATCGGGCTTGAGGTCACGCACCTTCTGCAGGAAGGGCGCGAAATCGGGGTTGCGCAGCGGCACGCGCAGCTTGTCCATCACCTTGCCGCCGTTGAGCTGGAAGCGCTCGATGAAATACTTTTCGGCGTCGATGCCCGGGCCGTAGTCGCTCACGAGCGTGACCACGCTCTTGATGCCGTTCTTCGGCGCCCAGTCGCCCATTGCCACCGCCGCCTGCGGCAGCGTGAAGCTCGTGCGCACGATATAGGGCGACGCTTCGGTGATGATCGACGTCGCCGCGGCCATCACGACCAGCGGCGTCTTCGATTGCGTGGCGATCGGCGCGACGGCCAGCGCCGACGGCGTGATGCCCATGCCAGCGAGCACGTCGACGTGTTCGTTCACGACGAGCTCCTGCGCGACGCGGCGAGTCACGTCCGGCAGGCTCGTGTCGTCCTTCAAGATCAACTGCACCTTGCGGCCCGCGACCGTGTCGCCGTTCTGCGCCATCCACAACTTGGCGGCGGCTTCGATCTGCCGCCCTGTCGTGGCCTGCTGGCCGGTCATCGGCAGGATGAGGCCTATCTTGAAAGGCGCGCCTTGCGCGAACGCGAAGCCTGCTACGCAAAGCTGCGCCGCAGCCAGCGCGACCCCACGAACGAACGTTCTCTTGTGCATGGTTGTCTCCTGAGGAAGCTCGCATTGTCCCCTCGGGTTGCCATGCGGCAAAGTAGAGCCGTGTCTAGCAGTTATGCTGAATCACGATAGCGTGATCAGCCTGACCCCCGGCACGTGCCGATGCAGGTGACGGCTGCGCACCGCATCGTGCAGGTTGCGCTGCGCGATGCGGGAATGCTCACGCATGATCGCCTCGGCCCGCGCGCCTTCGCGGTTCTCGATGGCACCGAGCACTTCGCGATGCTGGTCCTGCGCGACGACGAGCATGTCGCGCGAATGCTCGGTATTCGCCTGCACCGCAACGAAAGCTGAAGGTGAAGCGAAGGGAAGATTGGTCACCCTATCCAGCTCTCTTGCGACAAGTTGACTGCCCGACACCTCGGCGAGCAGTTCATGGAAGCGCCGGTTCAGCTCGACATACCGTGCGAATGCTGCGTCGTTCAGGCGCGACTTCGCGAGCACGACATCGATTTGCGCCACGCACCGCCGGGCTTCGGCAAGCACGGTGGGCGATGCGCCGCGCTCGGCCGCCAGACGGGCCGCCAGACCTTCCATCGTGCCGCGCAGCTCGATCGCATCGGCGGCATCCCGCTCGGAGAAAGTGCGCACCGCATAGCCGCCACCGGGCAGCGATTCGAGCAGCCCTTCCTGTTCGAGCCGCATCAGCGCTGCGCGAATCGGCGTGCGCGAGACGCCCAGCCTGTCGACGATGGCGAGCTCGGCAATGCGCGAGCCCGAAGGAAGTTCACCGGCGAGGATGAGTTCGCGCAAGCCCAGTTGCGCCTTGAGCGCCTGCGAGCCCTCGGACTCTGCCGGAGGGGAAACGGCTTTTATGCGTGCGACCAAGCTTTGTCTCCTGTATACATTCCGGCCGGAAATGCCGTCCGGCTATGGCAGCTATCACTGTGAAAGCATCCGGCAGGCTTGAGGCCATTGTATACATCGAGTATGCTTTGCCGCATGTTTCCGAAGAACGCCTGGTATGTCGCGGCCACGCCCGACGAGATCGACCTGAAGCCGCTCGGCCGCATGGTCTGCAACGAGAAGATCGTCTTCTGGCGCCCGCGCGCCGGCGAGGTCGCGGCCGCGGAGGACTTCTGCCCGCATCGTGGCGCACCGCTTTCGCTCGGCAGCGTGTGCGACGGCGCACTGGTCTGCGGCTACCACGGCCTCGCGATGGGCTGCGACGGCAAGACGATCTCGATGCCGCTGCAGCGCGTGCAGGGCTTCCCGAAAATTCGCATCTACCCTGTCGTCGAGCGCTACGGATTCATCTGGGTATGGCCCGGTGATGCGTCGCTCGCCGACCCGGCGAAGATCCATCACCTCGCATGGGCCGAGAGCCCCGAATGGGCTTACGGCGGCGGGCTCTACCACGTGGCTTGCGACTGGCGCCTGATGGTCGACAACCTGATGGATCTGACGCACGAGACGTACGTGCATTCGACCTCCATCGGCCAGAAGGAAATCGATGAGACCGCGGTCGCGACAAAGACCGAAGGCGACCACGTCATCACCTCGCGCTTCATGGACAACGTCACGCCTCCGCCCTTCTGGAAGGCGAACCTGCGCGGCAACGGCTTGCCCGATGACCAGCCGGTGGATCGCTGGCAGGTCTGCCACTTCTCGCCGCCCAGCCACGTGATGATCGAAGTGGGCGTCGCGCTTGCGGGCCGCGGCGGCTATCACGCCGATGCGAAAGACAAGGTGTATTCGATCGTGGTGGACTTCCTCACGCCCGAGACGGATACGAGCATGTGGTACTTCTGGGGCATGGCGCGCAACTTCAACGTGAAGGACAACGCACTCACCGCGCAGATTCGCGAAGGCCAGGGCAAGGTGTTCGCCGAAGACACGCAAGTGCTCGAGGCGCAGCAGCGCAACCTCATGCGTTGGCCCGATCGGCGCCTGTTGATGCTGAACATCGACGCGGGCGGCGTGCAGTCGCGCCGCATCATCGACAAGCTCGTCGCGGCAGAGCAGCCGATGAAACAAGCGGCATGACGCAACTCGAATGACGCAGATCGAAGTGAAAGTCCTGCGCCGCACGCAGGAGGCCGAAGATATCGTGAGCTTCGAGCTCGCGCGCGCGGACGGTGCGCCGCTGCCCGCGTTCAGCGCGGGCTCGCACATCGACGTGCATCTTCCCGGCGGCGTCGCGCGGCAGTATTCGCTTTGCAATGAATCGTCGGCGCGGCATGTGTATCGCATCGCCGTGCTTCGCGATCCGAAGTCGCGCGGCGGCTCCGTCGTGATGCACGAGCTTCGCGAAGGCCACTACCTCACCATCAGCGAGCCGCGCAATCACTTCCCGCTGGTGCATGCGGTGCGCACGTTGCTCTTCGCGGGCGGAATCGGCGTCACGCCGCTGCTCGCGATGGCGCAAAGACTCGCAGCTGTCGGCGCGGATTTCGAGCTGCACTACTGCACGCGATCGATGGCGAAGGCAGCCTTCATGCGGGAGATCGCTGCGTCGCCGTTTGCGGCGCGCACGCATTTCCATTTCGACGACGGCGCCGAGGAGCAGAAGCTGCAATTGGCGAAGCTTCTCGCGCAAGTCGAGCCGCAGACGCACCTTTATGTATGCGGGCCCTCGGGCTTCATTCAATACGTCACCGATTGGGCCAAGGGTTGCGGCTGGCCCGCGGGGCAGATCCACGTCGAACACTTTGCGGGCGCGGCGCAGGACACGAGCGGTGATCGCGAGTTCCAGGTGAAGGTCGCCAGCACCGGGCAGCTCGTTACCGTGCCTGCCGACAAGACGGTTGTGAAGGCTTTGGCCGACGCCGGCTTCGAGGTGCTCACATCGTGCGAGCAAGGCGTGTGCGGCACCTGCATCACGCGCGTGCTCGAAGGCGAATGCGACCATCGCGACATGTATTTCACCGACGAGGAAAAATCGAAGCACGACCAGTTCACGCCCTGCTGCTCGCGTGCAAAATCGCCGGTGCTCGTTCTCGATTTGTAGGAAACACCATGATGAAACTGCCTGCCCGTTACGACCATGTCGGAAGCTTCCTGCGTCCCAAATACCTGCTCGAAGCCCGCGAGAAAAAGGCAAAGGGCGAGATCACGCCGCAGCAGCTGCGAGAGGTGGAGGACAAGGCAATCACCGAGATCGTCAAGTTCCAGGAAGACATCGGCCTCAAAAGCATCACCGACGGCGAGTTTCGCCGCACGTACTTTCACATCGATTTTCTCGAGCAGCTCGGCGGCGTGAAGACCGACATCCCGGTCACGGTCAGGAAGCCCGATGGCACCGAAGAGCTTGCGCCGCCCGTCATTCGCGTGATCGACAAGGTTCGCCACGCCAAGGACATCCAGCGCGCAGACTTCGAGTACCTGAAGTCGCAGGTGAGCGCCGGCCGCACGCCGAAGGTGTCGATCCCCTCGCCCACGATGCTGCACTTCCGAGGCGGCCGCGCCGGCATCAACAAGGAGGCGTATCCGGAGCTCGAGCCGACGTTCTATGACGACGTCGCGAACGCGTATGGCGACGAGCTGCGATCGCTCTACGCCGCCGGTGCGCGCTATGTGCAGATGGACGACACGAACCTCGCGTACCTGTGCGACGAGAAGATGCGCGAAGCCGCGCGCCAGCGTGGCGATGATCCGAACGAGCTGCCGCACCGTTATGCGAAGTTCATCAACAAGGTCGTCGCACAAAAGCCGGCGGGCATGTTGCTCG
>DATJJL010000483.1:0-20193 GCA_035492155.1 Ramlibacter sp.
TGGGCAAGGTCGGCGCATCGGCATCGAATCCGGAGACCATCCTCTACAACTACCTCACCACGCCGCGCTTTGCCGCGCCGCGCTGGTATGTCGAGGGCACCGCCGTTTTCATGGAGACGTGGATGGGCGGAGGCCTCGGGCGGGCGCAGGGCGGCTACGACGAGATGGTCTTCCGCGCGATGGTGCGCGACAAGGATCCCTTCTACGATCCGCTGGGCATCGAGTCGAAAGGCGTCCGGTCGGACTTCCAGGCGCTCGCGAACGCCTACCTGTACGGCACGCGCTTCGTCACGTGGGCTGCATGGCGCTGGTCTCCCGGGAAGGTGGTGGAATGGATGCGGCGCGACGAAGGCAGCAAGCGCTACTTCGCCGACCAGTTCGAGCATGTGTTCGGGCTGCCGCTCAACGACGCATGGCAGCAGTGGATCGCCTCCGAGCAGGACTTCCAGTCGCGCAACCTCGCCGAGGTGCGCCGATTCCCGGTCACGCCCGAGAAGCGGCTTGTCGACCACGCGATCGGTTCGATCTCCCGCGTGTACTTCGACGAGGCCAAGGGCGTGCTCTATGGCGGCTTTCGCTTCCCGGGCATCGTGGAGCACGTGGGTGGCCTGAACACACGCGACGGCACCATCTCGCGCATCGCCGACATCAAGAACGCGATGCTCTATCGCGTCACATCGTTTGCGTTCGATGCGCAGTCGCGCACGGCGTTCTTCACCAACAACAACCTCAAGCACCGCGACCTGATGGCGGTGAACGTGGACACCGGCGAGCAGCGCATGTTGCTCGAAGGCGCGCGCATCGGCGAGATCGTCTTCAACCCGCAGGACAAGTCGCTGCTGGGCGTGCGGCACGACCGCGGCATCGCATCGCTCGTGCGCATCCCGTATCCGTACAACGACTGGCAGGTGGTGCACGAGTTCGCTTACGAGGAAGTGCCCACCGACATGGACATCTCGCCCGACGGCCGGCTGCTGTCCGCGTCGGTCGGAACGCCGACGGGCGACCAATTCCTGCGCGTGTGGGAATTGAACAAGGTGCTCGCCGGCGACCTCAAGCCCCTGAGCGAATTCGGTTTCGGCCAGAGCGTGCCCGAAAGCTTCGTGTTCTCGCGCGATGGCAAGTACCTGTACGGCAGCAGCTACTACACCGGCGTGTCGAACATCTTCCGCTACGAAGTGGCCACGGGCGATGTCGTCGCCGTGTCGAACGCGGAGCTGGGGCTGTTTCGCCCCGTGCCTCTTTCCGATGGACGGCTGCTCGCGCTCAGCTACACCGCGCAAGGCTTCGTGCCCGTGACGATCGATCCGAAGCCGATCAAGGACGTGAGTGCGATCAAGTTCCTCGGCGCCCAGCTCGTGAAGAAGTACCCCGTCGTGAAGCAATGGGAGGTGCCGCCGCCGAACACCGTCGATCCGAAGAAGGAAATCGTGTCCGTCGAACCCTTCCGGCCCACGCACAGCCTGCAGGTCGAAAGCGGCTATCCCGTGCTGCAAGGCTACAAGAACGCCGTGGGTCTGGGCTACAAACTGAACCTGTCGGACACATTGGGGTTTGCGCATCTTTCGTTCACGGGGGCCTACACCCCTTCGAACAATCTGCCTGCCAACGAGCGCGCGCACTTCGAAATTGCAGGCGACTATCTTGGCTGGCGCGCGTCCATCGCACAGAACAAGTCCGATTTCTACGACCTCTTCGGCCCCACCAAGCGAAGCCGCAAAGGCACGGCGGTGAATCTGGGCTACGACGACCTGTTGATCTACGACGACCCGCGCACGCTGACGCTGAAGTACGACCTGCGCTGGCGAAACGGCATCGACACTTTGCCGGAAGCGCAGAACGTCGGCCTGCCTTTCACGCGCCTCGCGCAAGCCGAAGTCGGCCTGTATTACAAGGACCTGCAAAAGTCGCTCGGGGCGGTGGACGAAGAGAAAGGCGTAGTCGCGTCAATGGCCGGCCAGGCGACGCGCGTGAACGGCGACGTCATCGCGCAGCTCGTTGCCGACGGCGCAGGCGGCTGGCAGTTCGGCCTGGCGCACTCATCGGTGTGGCTTCGCGGCGCTGCGGGCAGCGTGAACGGCGACCGCAACAACCCGGTGGCCAACTTCTACTTCGGCGGCTTCGGCAACAACTACGTCGACAGCCGCGAGATCAAGCGCTATCACGAGTGGCAATCGATGCCGGGCTTCGGCATCGACGAAATCAGCGGGCAGAAATTTGCCAAGGCGACGGCCGAATGGAACGTACCGCCGCTCGTGTTCGAGTCCGCCGGGTGGCCGGCCTTTCACGCCACATGGCTGCGCACTTCGGTTTTCACGTCGATGCTGGTGACCGACCCGCAAGACCGCAATCTTCGCGAACGCTGGTCGAACATCGGTGTTCAATCGGACATGCGCTTTTCCGTGCTGCACTGGAACGAACTGACCTTGTCGGCCGGATACGCTGTGGGCTTTCGCGGTGGCAAACGCAAGGGCAGCGAGTTCATGGTCTCGCTCAAGATCCTGTGAAGAGCGGCGAAATCGTCGGCGTCCTCGTCGGCCTGCTGCCGGTGATCGCGTTCCTTGCGGCGCTCGTTTCGCTGGACAGCTACAAGCTTGTGAAGCTGCCGCTCGTGGCGGGCACCGTGGGCGTCGGCGCACTTGCTGCCGTGGCGAGCTATGCATCGAACGGCGCGGTGCTCTCGCACCTGGCGATCGACTGGTCCACGTTCTCGCGCTATGTCGCACCGCTCATCGAGGAAGTGCTCAAGGGCTTGATCGTGCTGGCGCTGATCCGCACGGGCCGCATCGCGTTCCTCGTCGATGCAGCGATCTTCGGTTTCGCCGCCGGCACCGGCTTTTCCGTGCTCGAGAACATCTACTACTCGCTCTCCGGCATCGCGCAGCAGGCGGGCATCGGCACGTGGATCATCCGCGGCTTCGGCACGGCGATCATGCACGGCGGTGCGACGGCCATCTTCGGCGTCGCCAGCTTGAGTTTTCTCGAACGCGCAGGTGTGCCGAAGTTGCTGGCCCCGGCGCCGGGCCTCGTGCTCGCGTACTGCCTGCATTCGCTTTACAACCAGGCACTGCTGCCGCCGATCTACCAGACCTTTCTCGTGCTCGCGCTCGTACCGGCGCTGCTCGCATTCGTGTTCTGGCGAGGCGAGAAGTCATTGGCCCAGTGGCTGGGAACCGGCTTCGACAACGATGCGCAACTGCTCGAGCTGCTCAACTCCGGCGAGTTCAGCGGATCGCCGCTGGGCCAATACCTCACCACGCTGCGCGCCAAGTTCGACGGGCCGGTGGTCGCCGACATGCTCTGCTACGTGCGCCTGCACACCGAACTCGCTTTGCGCGCAAAGGGCGTGCTCATGCTTCGCGAATCGGGCTTCGCGCCACCCTCCGATGAGTCGGTCACCGAGAAGTTCGCGGAATTGCGTTACCTGCAGGGCACACTCGGCGCGACGGGGCGAATGGCCCTGCGCCCGGTGCTGCATCTGTCCCGGAAAGACCTGCGCCAGATTTATATTCTGTGAATGAACCCTGGACAACTTGCAGAGTGGATCGTCGAGCAGACGACCGATGCGCTGATCTACGCCGACCGGGAAGGAAAGATCGTTCGATGGAACGGCGCTTCCACGACGCTTTTCGGCTTCACGGCCGAAGAAGCGCTGGGCAGCAGCCTCGATCTCATCATCCCCGAGCGCTTGCGCGCTGCGCACTGGGCGGGATTCGATCGCGCGATGGCGTCGGGCACGACGCGGCTGTCCGGCAAGCCCACGCTCACGCGCGCGCTGCGCAAGGACGGCGCGCGGCTTTATGTGCAGATGACTTTCGCCGTCGTGAAGGATGACGAAGGCAGCGTGGTCGGCTCGGTGGCGATGGCGCGCGAGGCAGCGCCCCCTCAGGCAGGCAGCTCGTAGTCCTCGAACAACTTTCGCAAGGCGGCCTTGTGCATCTTGCCGGTGGCCCCGAGCGGGATGCTGTCCGTGAAGATCACGTCATCGGGAACCTGCCACTTCGCGATCTTTCCTTCGAAAAAGCGCAGCAGCTCTTTTTTCGTCACCTCGGCCTGCGGCTTCTTCACGACGACGATGACCGGCCGCTCGTCCCACTTCGGGTGCTTCACGCCGATGCACGCGGCCATCTGCACGGCGGGGTGAGCCGCCGCGATGTTCTCGATGTCGATGGAGCTGATCCACTCGCCGCCGGACTTGATCACGTCCTTGCTGCGGTCGGTGATCTGCATGAAGCCGTCGGCATCGATCGTCGCGACGTCGCCTGTCGGAAACCAGCCGTTCACCAAGGGATCGCCGCCTTCGCCCCGGAAGTATTCGCGGATCACCCAGGGGCCTTTGACGAACAGCTCGCCGGCGCGCTCGCCATCCCACGCCAGCTCTTCGCCCGTCGGCGCGGTGATCTTCATGTCCAGCCCGAAGAAGGCCCGGCCCTGCTTGAGCCTGATCTTCATCTGCTCTTCGCGCGGCAGCGACAGGTGCTTGTTCTTCAACGTGCACAGCGCACCCACCGGGCTGGACTCGGTCATGCCCCACGCATGCAGCACGTCCACACCGTGTTCGTCGCGGAATGCATCGATCATCGCGGGCGGACATGCGGAGCCGCCGATCACCGTTCGCTTCAGTGTCGAAAAGCGCAGGGCGTTCTCGCGGGTGTGCGACAGCAGCATCTGCCACACCGTCGGCACGCCGGCCGAGAAGGTCACGCTCTCGGCTTCCATCAATTCGTAAACGGACTTTCCGTCCAGCTGCGGCCCGGGCAGCACCAGCTTCGCGCCGACAAGTGCGGCGGAGTAGGGCAGGCCCCAGGCGTTCACGTGGAACATCGGCACCACGGGCAGCACCGAATCGCGGGCCGACAGGCCCATCACGTCCGGCAGTGCCGTTCCATACGCGTGAAGAATCGTGGAGCGATGACTGTAGAGCGCACCTTTCGGATGGCCCGTCGTGCCGCTCGTGTAGCACATGCTCGACGCGGAGTTCTCGTCGAACACCGGCCATTCGTACGCCGAAGGCTGTTTCGCGATCCACGCTTCATACGAGATGAGGCCGGGGATGCCGCTGTCTTTCGGCAGCTTGTCGGCGTCGCACAGCGCGATGAAGGTCTTCACACTCGGGCTGCGCGCATGTATCGCCTGCACGATCGGCAGGAAGCCAAGGTCGAAGCACAGCACCTCGTCCTGGGCGTGATTCACGATCCACGCCACCTGCTCGACGTGCAGCCGCGGATTCACCGTGTGCAGCACGCGGCCGGAGCCGCTCACGCCGAAATACAGTTCCAGATGCCGATAGCCGTTCCATGCGAGCGTCGCGACGCGCGCGGAAAACGCAAGGCCCAGGGCGTCGATCGCGTTCGCCACCTGCTTCGCACGCAATTCGATGTCGCGCCACGTGCTGCGGTGCAGGTCGCCTTCGACGCGCCGCGAAACGACTTCCGCGTCGCCATGGTGGCGCGCGGCGGAGCCAATGAGTGAAGAGACCAGCAGCGGCTGGTCCTGCATCAACCCCAGCACGTCAACCCATCTCGTAGCGCTGCTGCAATTCCTCGATTGCGTCAAAGCCGATCAGCGACTTGAATTCCTCGATGCTCGTTTGCGGCAGCGGCAGGTTGCGGGCGTTCTTGTCGGCCGCAAGCTGGGCGAGATTCTTCTGCAGCGCAGCGGTGATCGTCATCAACGGCACCAGCGGGAACACCGCCAGGCCTGCCACGGACTCGATCTGTTCCTTCGTGAGGTCCTTCTCGAGCCAGCCCAGGATCTGCAGCGACAGGGGACGCCCGCAAGCTTCGCGCAGCTTTTGCAGGTCGGCATAGCTTTTGACCGTGCGAGAGATCGGCTGGATCAGGTCGGCGCCTGCCTTCGCGAACATCTTGCCGCGCCGGATGGTCTCTTCGAGCGTCGGCGCATCCGTGCGCGCGACGATCAGGAAATCGGGGTTTGTCCGCGCATCGACCGCCGCGCGAATCTTCCGCTCCGCCTCCTCCGCCGGCAGGACTTCGATGTTCGTCGCGGCGCAGGGGCAGCGCTTGGGGATCACCTGGTCTTCGAAGATGATGCCGGCCACGCCGGCGCGCTCGAACTCGCGAACGGTGCGCATCACGTTGATCACGTTGCCGTAGCCCGTGTCGCCATCGGCGATCACCGGCTTTTTCACCGCCGATGCGATGTTGCGCACGACGCCGAGGTTCTCCGTCATCGTGTAGAGCTCGACATCCGGCTGGCCGAGATGCGAGGCCGACACGCCGAAGCCGGTGGTGAAAACCGCGTCGAAGCCCGCGCGTTCGATCAGCAATGCCGAGAGCGCGTCGTAGGCGCCCGCGGTCCAGATGGTGCGGCCGGACTTCAGGATCTGGCGAAGGGTGGAAGTTGCAGACATCGTGTTCCTTTCGGGGGGTTGGGTCAGGCCGTCGTGGCCGAACGCGATTTGAGATAGCCGAGCAGGCCGCCGAACTCGATCATTTGCCGGTCTGCGCTCGAAAGCGGCTCGAAAGCGAGCTTGCGGCCGGTGCGGTAATTGAGAACGGTGGATTCATTCCAGTCGACGCCGAGTTCGTCCCAGCGCCCGGTTTCCTTCGTGATGCCCGGCACGGCGAGAAGCGGAAAGCCCATGCTGATCTCGCCGCGCCAAAAGCCCGGCGAAAACGATTCGGCGAGCAGCGCCTTGATGCCCAGATGGCGCATCGCGCGCAGCGGCGGGTAGTGCGGATGGCCGTAGCCGAAGTTCACGCCGCCCACGAGAAGATCGCCCGGCTTCACGGCTTTCGCGAAATCCGGGTCGTACGATTTCATCGCGAGCTGCGCGAGCTCCTCGATCTCCGTGATCTTGATGTTCTTCACGCCGACGATCTGGTCCACATCGAAATCGCTCTCGGTGAAGATCCAGGCCGCGCGGCCGCGAAGGCTCGGAAGTGACATGGCAGCTCCTACAGGTAAGGACGCGGATCGGCGATGCGGCCTTCGATGGACGACGCGGCCAGGGTCGCCGCGTTGCACAGGAAGATTTCCGAATCGGGGCTGCCCATGCGACCCGGAACGTTGAGCGTGCCCGTCGATACCGCGCGTTGCCCCGCCGTCATCGTCGCGATTCGGCCGAAGCAGTAGTCGCACGAAGGCGAGCTGACGAAAGCGCCCGCTTCGACAAACACCTGGATCAGGCCTTCGCTCGCCGCTTGCGACATGAGCGCCTGCGACGTCGGCACCACGTGCAGCGAAAAGCCGGGCGCGACATGGCGGCCGCGCAGAACGTGGGCTGCGGCGCGCAAATCTTCCATCCGGCCGCTCACGCACGAGCCGAGGTAGCCCGCATGCACTTGCACGCCGAGCACTTCGCGCAGGTCGCGTGTGTTCGCGGGGCTGGGGGGAATGACGACGATCGGCCCCAGGTCGCAGACATCGACTTCGACGACGCGTTCGTAAACGGCATCGGCGTCGCTGCACACCGGATCGAGCGCGATGCGTGCGCGGCCCTTCGCGTAGTCGATGGCCTTCGCATCGGGATTGACGATCGCGGTGGTCGCGCCGATGAACATCGCCAGCCCGCACATCGCCTGGCGCCCCTCGATGCTCATCTCGTCGATCACGGGGCCGCCCAGCTCGAGCACCTTGAAAGCGCACGACGCCGGGCCCATCACGCGCACGAGATGGTGGAACACGTCCCGCGCCATCACGCCCGGCTGCAGCTTTCCGGTGACGTTCACGCGCACGGTGGCCGGCACCTTCAGCGACACCGTATCGTTGACGAATGCTTCGAGCAGGTTGCGGCGCAGCCCGATGCCCAGCGTGCCGAGCGCGCCCAGCTGGCTGATGTGGCCATCGAAGTGCACGGCGAAAGCGCCGGGCGTGCCGTAACCGAGTTCCGCGGAGACCTGATGGCCGATGCCCTTGCGCTCGTGCACTTCAACGCCTTGCTCGGCGCCCCACTGGCGTGTCTGGATGTGCAGCTCTTCTTCCTTCGGCGTGGCCACGGGCACCATGTGGTCGATGAAAAGCGCGAATCGTTTCGGCTGCTTCACGCGGTCGATGCCGAAGTCCTCGCGCATCTGCTTGAAGATCACGTCGGTGTAGCCGGGAAAGTCGTACGCGATCACGAAGTCGGGTTTCGCCAGCACTTCGTCGCCTGCGCGAACGGCGTCTCGCCCGCTCACGCGCGCCAGGATCTTTTCTGTAATCGTGTAACCCAAGGCCTGCTCCTGTTATCCACAAAGTGGATCAATGAGGCGATGCCGTTGCAGCCGGCTGCCGCGTTCCATTGTGGAGAGAGGGCGCAGTCAATTCAAGGCAAGGAGCGATACATCATCCAGAACGTGGATGGCGTATTTCCTCAGCCGGCTGCCTGGCGCGACGACAGGGCCGCGGTGATTTCGGCGCACTGCTTGAGCAGGAGCCGCGCAAGCTTGGGTGCGCGCTCGTGGCTCATCCGCGAGGAGATCGCGCTGATGCTCAATGCGGCGACGGGCTCGTTCGAGGGCCCCACGATGACCGCACCCACAGCCGTCATGCCTGCGGTCGCCTTGTTGGACACCCACGACCAGCCGCGTTCGCGCGTTTCAACCAGCGCGTCGCCCAGGTACTTGAGATCGATGCCGCCGTAAGCCGGATAACGCGGCGCGTTGGCGCGCAGGATCTCGTCCGCATGGTGCGGGTCCATCGCAGCGAGGATCGCGAGCCCGCCGGCGCCCACGCCCAGCGGGCGTCGAATGCCCACGTGCAGGGGAATGGCCTTGATCGGATAGCTGCCTTCCTCGGCTGCCGTGCAGGTGGCTTCCATGCCGCGGCGTTCGCTGAGGTACACGGTGTCCTGCGTCTGCTCGACAAGCAATTGCATCGCGTGGTGGCAGGCCTGGGGCAGCGCGTAGTTGTTGCGCGCGACAAGCCCCAGCTCATGAATGACCGGCCCGACGAAATACTTGCGCAGGCGCTCGTCGCGCACGACGACGCCTTCGCGCTGGAGCGCCGCCAGCATGCGCGACACGGTGGCCTGCGGCAGCGCGGACATCGCCACGATGTCCGCGACGCGCACGCCGCGCCGCCCGGCGGATGCGATCGCGCGAAGCACGAGCATCGCCCGGCCGATGGCCTGCGTGCCCGCGACGGCTTGCTCGATTGCGCTATCCATATCGTGGATGTAGTAGGTGTGACTTCGCTTGCATTGTGACATGGCCATAACCAGAATCGACTTCGCTTCCGGGCATAAAGAATCCAACACATGGATGGCCCTCACGAAGATTCAACGTCAAAAAGCTACGACTAAGGAGCAAGCATGAAAGTGTGGAATGCGCGAATCGCGGCCTGGGCCTGCGCGGCGGCGGGGCTCTTCCTCGCGGCTTTGCCGGCAAGCGCGCAAGGGCTCGCCGCGGGCGAATACAAGGTCGGCTTCATCACCGAGAACACCGGCCCGATCGCTTCGGCCGGCCTGTCGTACTGGAACGGAGCCCAGCTCGCTGCCGAAGAAGTCAAAGCGTCGAAGTACATGGGCAGCGGCACCTCGATCGCGCTGGAGCCCAAGGAAAGCGGCAGCGATGCGGCACGCGCGATCCAGAACATGAATCAGTTCATCGCGGACCGCTCCATCATCGCGACCACGTGCTGCATTCTTTCGCCGGTGGCCGGGTCTCTCAAGCCCATCGTCGCGCAGGCGAAGATGCCGCTCGTCATCTACGGTGCGACGGCGCCGGGCCTGCCGCAAATGCCGTGGGTGTACAGCATGACGATCCTGCCGAGCCCGAAGGAAGTGGCCACGGCCAATGCAGTCGTCGATGCGCTCAAGCCGAAGACGGCCGCGTTCATCGTCGCCGACGACAACGAGGCCTTCAAGAATCGCATGAACGCCGTGCGCCAGGCCGTCGAGGCCAAGGGCGTGAAGACGGCGGGCGTCGTGAACGTGCTCACGCGCGACACCGACTTCACCGCTGCGGCAACGCAAGCCATGGGCCTGAACACCGACATGATCCTGGTCTTTGCGACGCAGGGTGCTGCGGCCGGTGCGATCACCGCGTTGCGCGATCGCGGCTACACGAAAACCATCGTCGGCAACGACGTGCTCTCGCCTGCTGCCATCTTCAAGAAGATGGGCACCTCGGTCGTCGGCGTGCCGTTCCCGGTGGGCTTCTCGGACGCCGTCGCGGACTCGGCCGAAGCCAAGGCGTTCATCGCCGCGTACGAAGCCAAGTTCCATTCGCCGCCGGACATCTATTCGGCGCAAGGCTACGAAGCCGTGTGGCTGATGGCGCAGGGGCTGAAGTCGATTTCCGGCAAGCCCACGCGCGAATCGCTGGCCACGGCGCTGTCGAAGGTCACGAAGCTCGACCACCAGGTGTATGGCGGCGAAGAGATGAAGAACGGCCAGGCAGAAACGACGGGCACGTTGATCGTCATGTGGTCGGCCGACGGCAAGCTGGTGCGCTGGGCGCCTCCGAAGTAATCGAGCGGGTGCCGCGATGAATCTCTTTTTCGAGCAGCTCGTCAACGGGTTCGCGCTCGGCTCGCTGTATGCGCTCTTCGCATTGGGGTTCGGGCTCGTCTTCGCGACGCTCGGCATCCTCAATGCGGCGCAGGGCTGCTATGCGAGCTGGGCGGCTATCGCGGCGCTCGCGGCGGTGGAACACCTGAAGCTGCCGTTTCTCGTCGCGCTTCCCGTCGGGATCGTCACCGGCGGCTTGCTCGCACTCATCGTCGACCAGGTCGCTTTCCAGCCGCTGCGGCGGCGCGGCCAGGAGATGCTCGGCGCATTGATCACGAGCATCGCTTTCTGGATCATCCTGGACAACCTCGCGGGCGCGGCAACGGGCCAGCAGAGCCTGAGCTTTCCGCGCGGCAGCTATCCCGGCACGATGTTCCGCGTGGGCGAGATTCCGCTGCCCGCGATGCAGATCATCACCATCGTCGCGATGCTGGTCGTCACGGTGCTTTTGCACTTGCTCATTCGCCGCAGCCGTTTCGGTGCGGCCATGCGCGCGGTGGGCTGGAACCAGACGGCCGCATCGCTGGGCGGCGTGAATCCGCGCTACGTCGTGGTGGTCACGGCCTTTCTCGCGGGCGCGACTTCGGGCCTGGCGGGCGTGCTGGGCGGCATCACCACGCAGAACGTGTCGTTCACGCTCGGTGAAGGCCTTCTGCTCAAGGGCTTCGCAGCCGTGGTGGTCGGCGGCTACGACGACGTGCGCGGCACCGCGATCGCCGGCGTGGGCCTGGGCGTGCTCGAGGTGATGACGGCGCAATATCTTTCTTCGGGGCTGCGTGACGGGATCACGTATGCGCTGCTGCTCGCATTCCTGCTGCTGCGCCCCAACGGCCTTTTCGGAAGCGCCGGTTATTCGAGGGCGTGACGATGCAGGACCTTCTCGACCTGCTCTCGGGCTACCAGAGCACCCTCGCTTTCGCGATCGTCAATTCGTTCTTCGCGCTGAGCACGTATGCAGTGCTGTCCACCGGCATCCTCAGCTTCGCGGCGGTGACCTACGCGGCGTTCGGCGGTTTCCTCGGTGCGCGGCTCGTGCTGCAAACCGGCATCGATCCGCTCTTCGCGTTGCCGGCGGCGGCCATTGCAGGTGCGGTGCTGGCGTGGATCGTCGCGACGGTCTTCCTCCGCCTGCAAAGCCACTGGATGGCGTTGGCAAGCCTTGCGCTCATCCTCATCACGCGCGTCGTCGTCGTGAATGCGCCCGGCGTCACCGGCGGGGTGAACGGCCTGAGCGTTCCCTTCACGGCACCGCTCGCCGTGCTCGCTGTGATTCTCGTCATCGCGATGGTCGTGTTCTATCGCCTCTCCGTCTCCTGGTACGGCATTGCCGCACGCGCGGTGCGCGAGGACCCCGCGGTCGCATCGAGCCTGGGCATCGCGCCGAAAAAAATCCAGAAGACCGCATTCCTGATTTCCGGCGCCGTCGGCGGCCTGGGCGGGATGCTGCTTGCGATGGTGCTGCAGTTCGTCTCGCCCGACACCTACTTCGTGAACATCGCTTTCACCATGATCGCGTCGGTCGTGCTCGGTGGTTCGTACCACTGGGTCGGCGCGATCATCGGCGCGGCCGTGTTCACGGCCTTGCCGGTGATCACGCAGGCCGTGGTGCCGCAAGTGCAGGAGGTCGCCAACGGCGTCGTGCTGCTCCTGATCATGATCTTCCTGCCGCGCGGGCTTGTCGATCCGCGCGCGATCCGGCTGCGCCGCGCCGCGAAGATCGCCGCGGATCAACACGAAGCGGGAAACGCGCCGTGAGAAACCCCGACGCAATCACAGCGCTGCCTCGCCCCATTCTCGAGCTGGCATCGGTGAGCAAGCATTTCGGCGGCGTCACGGCCGTGTCGGAGATGGCGCTCACGGTGAAGGCAGGCACCGTCGCCGGCCTCATGGGGCCCAACGGCGCGGGCAAGACGACGCTCATCAACCTCATCACGGGCCTGCTGGTTGCGGACGACGGCTCCATCCGCCTCGACGGCGAGGAAATGCGCGGCCTGCCGGCGCACGTCATCGCATCGCACGGCATCGCACGCACTTACCAGAACGTGCGACTTTTCAGCGGCATGACGGTGCTCGAACAGGTGATGGCCGGCTGCTACATGCGTCGAGGCACGTCGCTGTGGGCATCGTTCCTCGGCTTGCCCGAAGCGCGCCGGCATCGCAAGGAAGTCGAAGCGCATGCGCGCGAGCTGCTGGGTCGCGTGCACATGGGCCATCGGGCCGACGTGCTGGCGGAGACCTTGTCGTACGGCGAACAACGGCGTGTCGAAATCGCCCGCGCGCTGGGCTCCGGCCCGAAGCTTCTTCTGCTCGATGAACCTACGGCGGGCATGAACGCGCAGGAGTCCACCGAAGTCGGCGAGTTGATCCACAAGCTGCGCGACGGCGGCCTCACGGTGCTGATGGTCGAACACAACGTGCGGCTCGTGAAGGAATTTTGCGACTACGTCACTGTCATGAACTTCGGCCGACTGCTGGCCCGGGGCACCCCGATGGAATGCATCGAACACCCGGACGTGCAGGAAGCCTACTTTGGAAAGAGCGGCGATGCTGAGCGTATCCGGGCTGTGCGCTAGCTACGGCGCCATTCGTGCCGTCAACGGCATCAGCTTCGAGGTGAACACCGGGGCGATGGTGGCGATCCTCGGCGCGAACGGTGCGGGCAAGTCGACCACGCTTCGCAGCATCGCGGGATTGCACCGGCCGGTGCAGGGCTCGGTGCGCCTGGGCGGCGAAGAGATCTCCAAGCTGCCGGTGCATCGCGTCGCGCGCAAGGGTCTTGCGCTCGTGCCCGAAGGCCGCATGATCGTCGCGCCGCTGTCGGTCGAGGAGAACCTGCGCCTTTCCGGCTACGCAGGCCGCGGCGACCAGCGCGAGCTGATGACGCGCGTGTACGACCTTTTCCCGCGCCTGAAGGAAAGGCGCACGCAGATCGCGGGCCTCAAGAGCGGCGGCGAACAGCAGATGCTCGCCATCGGCCGCGCGCTGATGACGCAGCCGAACGTGCTCGTGCTCGACGAACCGTCGATGGGACTCGCGCCCTCGATCGTCGATGTCGTGTTCCAGGCGATCGTCACGCTGCACCGGCAGGGCCAATGCATCCTGCTGGTCGAGCAGAACGCGCAGATCGCGCTGTCCGTGTGCGAATACGCATACGTGATGAAGCGCGGCACCATCGTCGCGCAGGGCGCCGTGGAAAAGTTGCGCGCCGATGCCGGCGTGCTCGATGCCTACCTGAGCTAGGAGTCAATTCATGTGGTGGACCAGGATCGGCGACGTCGAAGTGCTTCGCGTCGAAGAAATGCTGACGCCGGGTTTCGATCCGGCATTCCTCTTTCCGGACTACGACCCGGAGGTGCTCAAGGAGCATCCGCAGCTCGCGCAGCCGAATTTTTTCGACGCGCCATCGGGCAAGCTCATGTCGAGCATGCATTCGTGGATGCTGCGCGTCGGCAAGCACGTGATCCTGATCGACACGGCTTGCGGCAACGACAAGGTGCGCACGCATCCGGCCTTCGCGCGCTTTCACATGTTGCACCGGCCGTATCTCGACCGACTCGCCGAATGCGGTGTGCAGCCGCAGGACGTGACGCTCGTCATCAACACGCACCTGCACGTCGACCACGTGGGCTGGAACACGCGGCTCGAAGGCGACCAGTGGGTGCCGACCTTCCCGAACGCGCGATACCTCATGGGCCGCGCGGAGATGGCGCACTGGCGCGACCCTGAAGGCGGCCTGCGCGTGCACCCGATGGGCGCGGAGGTCCTCGCCGACAGCGTGAACCCGGTGATCGATGCGGGGCTCGTGGACCTCATCGATTACGAAGAAGACTTTTTGCCCGGCATCTCGGTGCAGGCGCTCAACGGCCACACCGCGGGCCAGATGGCCGTGCGGGTGAAGTCGAACGGACAGAGCGCGCTTTTCACCGGCGATGCTTTCCACCAGCCCATGCAGGTTTATCGCCCCGACTGGAGCAGCCGCTTCTGCGAGCGCCCCGACGTCGCGAACGCCACGCGCCGCAAACTCTTCGAGCAGGCCGCGGACACGAACGCGCTGCTGTTCCCCGCGCATGCCGGCGAGCCGCACGCGGGCCACGTCCTGCGCAAGGGCGAGAACTTCAGCTTCGTGCCGCTCGAGCACTACAGTAAATAGGAAGATCCATGCAGTCCCAGATCCAGACATCCGGCGTGGCCGCTGCGCTGCGCAATGTGCTCGCGTCCGGCGCCGTCCTCGACGACGACGCGACGCGGCACTTCTACTCGAACGACATCTTCTGGCAGCCCGGCATCGAGCCGCTGGCGGTGGTGTGCCCCGAAACGCCCGAGGAGCTTGCGGCCGCCGTGCGTGCGGCGACGCAATCGGGCATCGCGGTGGTGCCGCGCGGCGGCGGCATGTCATACACGAAGGGCTACTTGCCCGCGCGCGCCGAGAGCGTCGTCGTCGACACGCGCAAGATGAATCGCGTCATCGAGGTGAACGCGGCGGACCTGTACGTCACCGCGCAGGCGGGCTGCACGTGGGCGCAACTCAACGAAGCGCTCGAAGGCACGGGCCTGCGCACGCCGTATTGGGGGCCGCTGTCGGGCATCAACGCCACCGTGGGCGGCGCGCTGTCGCAAAACAGCGCATTCTTCGGCTCCGCGATGAACGGCACCGTGGCCGAAAGCGTGTTGGGCGTGACGGTGGTGCTCGCGGACGGAAGCGTGGTGACCACAGGCTCGGGCGGACGTGTGGGCACGAAGCCCTTCACACGCGAAGGCGGGCCCGACCTCACCGGCATGTTCCTCGGCGACAACGGCGCGATGGGCATCAAGGTCTCGGCCACGATCAAGCTCGTGCCGGCACCGAAGTCGGTGGACTTCCTTTCTTTCGGATTTCCGAGCATCCAGGCCATGGGTGCGGCACAGGCCGGGATGGCGCGCACGCGCCTCGTCGCCGAAGGCTTCGGCATCGACCGCACGAAGGCCGAACACTCCGCCAGCGTGAACCGCATCAGCGAGGGGCTGCAGATCCTCGGCAAGGTCGCAGGCGCCGGCAAGTCCGCGTTCGGCGGCATCAAGGACGCGATCGGCGTTGCAACGGGCGGCACCAACTTCCTGAAGGACCATGCGTACACATTGCATCTCGTCGTCGAGCGCGGCGACGATGCGGAACTCGCAAGCGCGATGAAACGGCTGAGGGCGATCGGCGCGACACACGGCGTGGAGATCGCGAACTCCGTGCCGAAGGTGATGCGCAGCCGGCCCTTCGGCCCCGTGCGCGGCATGCTGGGCAGGAACGGCGAGCGCTGGGTGCCTATCCACGCGGTGTTTCCGCTGGGCGAGACGCAGCGTGTGCTCGATGCGAACGAGGCATTTTTTGCGGACAAGCGCGCCTTCCTGCAGGAGCACGGCATCGTGTATTCGGTGATGACGATGACGACGGGTCATGAGTTTTTCCTCGAGCCGGCCTTCTACTGGACGGACGAGATCACGCCCCTGCACGCGAAGAGTCTCGGCGACGATGTCGTCAAGCCCTGGCGCGACCGTCCGGCCAATGTCGCTTCGCGTGAAGCCGTCGCCGCGTTGCGCCGCGAAACGCAGGAGCTTTATGCAAGCCTCGGCGGTGTGTCCTGGCAAGTTGCGCGCGACTATCCCTTCCAGGAATTGCTCAAGCCCGGGACGCGCGCATTGCTCGCCGCGATAAAGCAAGCCGTCGACCCACGCGGGTTGATGAACCCCGGCTCGCTCGGCCTGGCGGTGTGAAGCCGCGCTTCGTTTCGTCCGGCGCGCATCAGTTGCGCATGTGGACGGCTGCTGAGGGCTCGCCCGTCGTCGTGCTGCCCGGCCTCGTGCAGGCAGCAAGCGTTGTCGCGGCGCGATTGGCGGGGCTGGCGAGCGATCTGTCCTTCGTCGCGTTCGAGTTGCCCGGGATGGGCGGCTCAGCCGATGCGGCTTGCGCTTCGCTCGATGAAGTCATTGCATCGGTGCAAGGCGGCATCGATGCAGCCGGGCTGAAAGGCGCTCCCGTTCTCGCGTTCGACCTCGCGGCGCCCATCGCGCAAGGTCTCGCCGGCCCGAAGCTGTTCCTCGGTGCCGGGCAGGCGCGCGCATGGGCTGCACGCAAACCAAACATCGGCGATCTGTCGCCGCGTGCGGACGGCACGCACCTCACCGCGCTGTTCGCCCATTTGCGCGATTGTCATGTGCTGGATGCGCGCACCGGCCGGCGTGCGTCGCGCGAAGGAGAGCCGCTGCCGACGCCCACCGAGCTCGATGCGGCGCTTCTTGCCGCAAGCGCGAGGCCGCAAAGCTACGCGTCGCTGTGGTCCATGTGTTGCGAGGGCATGCGCACGGTCGAAGGCGATGGTACGGCCGGCATCGACGCTGCGTTGGCGCAGTTGCGCACGATGCCGCGATTCGATCCCGCATCCGCTTCGCAATCAACGAGCGGCCCCGGCATCATGCGCAGCTACGTCCAAACGCGCCGCGGCCGTGTGCACGTGCGCATGAGCGGCCCGGACCAGTCACCCTTGATCGCGTTGCACTCGGCCCCCGGATCGGCCGCGCCATTGACGCCGCTGCTCACGGGGCTTGGCAAGAGCAGGCGCGTGATCGCGCCCGACTTCATCGGCAACGGCGACTCCGGCAAGGTCGACGCGCCCGTGGACATCGCGACACTCGCACAAGACGCGCTTGAAGTCGCCGATGCACTGGGCCTGCAACGCTTCGATCTGTGGGGCACGCACACGGGCGCGCTCATCGCGATGGAAGCTGCGATCATCGCGCCCGAACGCGTGGGTCGCGTCATCCTCGAAGCGCCGCCCTTGCTTGCGCCCGCATTCACGGCCGACCTGCTCGCGAATTACTTTCCGCCGCTCGTCCCCGACGGCTGGGGCCTCTACCTGCAACAGGCGTGGAACATGCGACGCGACATCTTCCTCTTCTGGCCGTGGTACCGAGCAAAGCGCAGTGCCGCAAGGCCGCTGGATGTGCCCGACGCAGCTTTCCTTCACGACTGGACGATCGGGCTGCTCGCCAGCGGTGCGACCTACCACCGCAGCTATCGCGCCGCATTCGATTACGACACGCGCGCAAGAATGCCGCTGCTCGCGCGGCCTGCATTCGTGTGCGCCGGCCCGGCCGACATGCTCGCGGACGGATTGCAGGTGGCGCGCTCGCTGCTTGCGGGCGAAGCCGTCGTATCGCCCACGCCGGCCACGGTTTGGTATCCGGGCCAGGGTGCGGATGCGATCGAAGCGACGATCGGGATGTACGAGCGGTTTTTGCAAACCTGATTGCGTCGTCCTTTCCCGTACAAGGCAACGGCGCTTTTCCTTGCGCGCATTTCGCGCCGGCTGGGCAATTCTCCGGCTCATGAAGTTCAGCAACTCCCATGCAGCCCTCCTGACGATCCTGTTCGCGCTCACCGCATGCGGAGGCGGAGGAGGGAGCGCGCCGCAAACATCGAGCGCGTCGGCTCCGGCGCCTGCGAGCGCTCCCGTGATGTCCTCTGCACCGTCGTCAGGCGCCGGCGCCGCCACGCCCCAGCCTGCATCGAATCCATCCGTGATCGCCAACAGCGCCAGTAACGCGAAAGACGTCGCCGTGCTCGCGGACGGCATACGTGTGGCTGCGTGGGGCGATGGTGCGAACGTGTACGCGCAACGTTTCGACACGGCCGGTGCGCTGGCCGGTGACAAATTGCAAGTCGCAACCGCCGCGAATTTCTCGGGGCTGGCCGCTCTCGCGTCCGGCGGGTACGTCGTGCAATACCAGACCCCCGACGCCGTTCTTGCGCAGCTCGTGACCGCATCGGGCGCGCTTGCCGGTTCGCCCATCACGGTGCGGACGCAGGCGCAGATCACCGCGGACTATCCGCCGAACCCGGCTTACCCCGCGGAGAACGCCACGCTCGCGGCTGGAGGCGGCGTCGTCGCGCTGCCCGACGGAGGTTTCGCTGCCCAATACATCAAGTACCAGGCGTCGCACATCCCGGGGACGATTCCCTACGAAGTGTTCGCGCAGAAGTTCGACGCAGCCGGCAACGCAGTGGGCACGCCGATGCTGCTGAGCTCCGAAGGGTCGGCAACGTCGTTCACCACGGCTTCGGTTCCGTCGAACGGCCTGCTCGTCGCGGACATTCTTGCCTGCCCGTGCAGCGGCTCGGGTGCGCCGGGCACCACGGTCTTCGACGCCAACCTGCAGCGCGCGCACATCGCGTTCGGCGGGATGCCGGGGAACAACTCGTCGCCGAGTGCCGCGCAAATGACCGACCAAAATTTCATCATGGTGTGGACGGCCGGATCGGCGGTGCAAGGCCAGGTGTTCGGTCCCGATTCGTCGACGGCGACGGGCACTCGCAACATCACGGCCGTCATCACATTCGATAACGCGGTGCCGGGCTCTCGCGTCATCGCCCTTGCAGGCGGCGGCTTCCTCATCGCAGGCGGCGGCGCGGCGCAGGCTTTCGATGCAAGCGGCCAGCCCGTCTCGCCGGTGATGCAAATTCTCGACGGCAACGTCGCAGCGACAGCCGATGGCGGCTTCGTCGATGTTGCGCAGGTGGGCGCGCAACTCGTGCAGCAGCAGTACTCCATTGCGCACTGAGCCCGATCGCGGTGGCGCGGTATGCTGGCCGCATGACGACGATCACACTCGACGACGGCTCAGCACAAAACTTGGCTTCGCCCGACGCGCTTGCGGCATCGAACTGCGGCACGCCGGGCGTGTGGCGTTTCGAAAGCGCGCAACCGGGGCAGCGCATCGTCATCACGGCGCTCGTGCATGGCAACGAGGTGTGCGGCGCGGCTGCCCTGTGGGATGTGGTGCAGCAAAAGCCGATGCCGCGCAGCGGCTCCCTCACGCTCGTGTTCTGCAATCTCGCGGCATATGCAAAGCTCGATGACGCGAACAAGGACGAGTGCCGTCTGGTCGACGAGGACCTCAACCGCGTGTGGGGACGACTGAAGCAGCCGGCATCCGAAGCCGACACCTGCGAAATGCGGCGAGCGCGCGAGATCCTGCCCTTCGTCGCCGATGCGGACGTGCTGCTGGACATCCATTCGATGACCAGCCCCGCGCCGGCGCTCGGTCTCGTTGGGCGCGCGGCGAAGAACGTGAAGTTCGCACAGCGCATCGGCTATCCGGCCTTGCTCGTGCAGGACGCCGGTCATGCCGCGGGATTGCGGTTGATCGACCGGCAGCCATTTGCCTCGCCCGAGGCAACGCCGGTCGCGATGCTGATCGAATGCGGCGCGCACTTCAGCCGCGCGGGATTCGATGCGGCCGCACAGGTCGTTGCTCGCATGCTCTCGGTGTACGTCGAGGGCGCGCAGGTGGAAGTGGCGGAGCCGCAAAGCGTCATCGAAGTGACGCAGGCCGTCACGATCCGCTCCGACAATTTCGAGTTCGTGGGCGACTGGCCGAACATGGCTTGCGTGCCCGATGCAGGAACGCTCATCGCGCACGACGGCGAAGACGAGGTGCGCACGCCCTACGACGACACATACATGGTGATGCCTGCATCGGCCAGGTATCGCAAGCCGGGTCTCACGGCCGTGCGCTTCGGGCGGAAGGTCGAAGCGGCCTAGAAGCTCACGCGCACGATGAGGCCGCGGCCCGAGGGCGCGTCTTCGAGCGTGACTTGTGCGCCATGCACACGCGCGATCTCGCGCACGATGGCCAAGCCGAGCCCACATCCGTCGGAGCTGGAGTTCTGCAGGCGAAAGAAGCGTTCGAACACGCGTTCGCGATCGGCG
>DATJJL010000484.1:0-5892 GCA_035492155.1 Ramlibacter sp.
GGACGCTTCGTCATGTCATGTCCCCCAGTGAGACGCGAACACGGCTGCGACGGATTCGTGGGATTCGATGCGTTGCAACAGCTCGAAGAATGCGGGACGGCTTTCCTTAAGGTGGGCGCGCGAACCGGACCATTTGGACACCACCGCCGCCAGAAAATCGAGAGCCCCCGGCGCCGCGCCGTTGAGAAAAGGCGACGCCGTGAACGTGTCGGCGAAGATGTCCCAATGCTTGTGCAGCCGCTCGCGCGTGCCCGCGCGCACGTTGTCGAGCGACGCCGTGTCGCCGGCGGACGTGAAGCGCTCCGGGTAGTCGAGGATGGTGATGCAGCTGTAGCAGTTCGCGGGGATGTACACGAGTCCGCGAATGGCTTGCGCACGCTCCGTTTCGTCGGCCGGCAGGAGCAGCCCCGGTTTCACAACCAGCCCCAGGTGAATCAGGATCGCCGCGCTCTCGGTCATCACGCTGCCGCCAGGCAGCACCAGCGTCGGAATCTGCACGAGCGGATTGACTTTGCGAAGCTCATCGACGGCCGAGCCGGGCTCCCAGCTCGCGGCGTTGACAACGCGATAGTCGAGGCCTGCAACGCGCAAGCCCATCTCCGCCGCAGCGGAGCCCGAACCCTTGAAGCCGTAGAGCGTGTACATAGCCCGCGCATGTTAATGCTGATGCCGATGGTGCGTGTCGGGATAGTGCGCGTGGGTGTGCGCCAGCGGCTCGTGCCGGTGTTCGTGCGTGTGGCGCGTGCCGGGCGCCACGGGCAAATCGTGGCCGTGCATGTGATGTTCATCGGCTTCGCCGTGCACGTGTTCGTGCGTGTGCGTCATCGCCTCGTGCGAATGGTTGTGCTCGTGACGTTCGGCGAGATGCAGCGCGACGCCGATGGCCATCAGTACACCGGCTGCCACGAGCGGCCACGTGAGCGGATCACCCAGCCACGCGATCGCGACGATGGCTCCGAAGAACGGCGCGACGGAAAAGTACGCACCCGTTCGCGCCGTGCCGAGGCCACGCAGCGCGACGACGAAGAGAGTGAGGCTCGCGCCGTAACTCGCGAAGCCGACGATCACCGCACCCGCTACGACGGGCAACGACGGCAACGAGGCTCCGAGCGCAATGGCGAGAACGAGATTGGTCGAACCTGCGGCGAGCCCTTTCACCATCGCGATCCACGACGCATCCGTCAGCGACACCTTGCGCGTAAGGTTGTTGTCGATGCCCCAGGCGAGGCACGCGCCGAGAACCAACAGCGACGGACGCCACCCGCTCCATTCGAGCGAGCCGCGCCAGCTCACAAGCGCTGCACCCGCGACGATACACACGAACCCGAGAAAGACACGCGAATCGACGTTCTCGCGAAACACGATCCACGCGATGAGTGCGGTGAAGACGGCTTCTGCATTCAGGAGCAGCGACGCCGACGATGCGGGCATCGCCGCTAGACCGAGCATCAGCAGGACCGGGCCGATCACGCCGCCGGAGACGATCGCGCCGGCGAGCCATTTGAGCTCATTGGGTGCCAGCCGCGCGCGCTGCGCACTGCCAAGCAGGCGCACCAGCGCCAACCCCGCACCGGACCCAAGATAAAGCAACGCCGCGAGCATCCACGGGCTTGCGTTGCCCAGCAGCGATTTGGACAGCGGCGTGCCTGCGCCGAAGAGCAGCGCGGCAGCAAGGGCGGCGAGAACGGGGCGTGCGATCACGCCCCGATTGTGTCAGCGAGTGATCTTCGCGAGCACGTACCCGAGCGCGAAAGCGCCTGCCACCACCATCAGCGGGTTCTCCCGGATCTGGTCGCGCGCGAGTTCGCCGTATTCCTGCTGCCAGCTCATCATGCGGTCGGTGCCGGATGAGATGCTCTGCGCGACGGTGTCGACGGCCGCGTGCGCCTTCTCGGCCACTTTCTGCACTTGCGCCTGCGCCTGCGAATTGGCATTGCTCTGGCCGTTCAAACCTGACGTGCCCTGCCCGGTCACGCCCAAAGAGTTGGTGCTGTCCATCGTTTCGGTGTTCATGGTGGTGTCCTCTCGCGAATGTTTCACTGTAGAAAGCTCGGCGTTCTCGACCTGTCGGCCGCAAGGGTGCATGCGCTGTAGGACGGCGCCTGCGTACTCATGCATGGATAATGAAACGATGCCCCGCACGCACACGATCACCGACGTCGCCGGCATCGAAGTCGGCCACTTCACCGACTCGCGCAGGCCCACCGGCTGCACCGTCATCCTCGCGCGCGAAGGTGCGGTCGCCGGAGTCGACGTGCGCGGCGCCGCACCGGGCACGCGCGAGACCGACTTGCTCGCACCCACCAATCTCGTCGAACAAGTGCACGGCATCCTGCTTTCGGGTGGAAGCGCATGGGGGCTCGATGCAGCCACCGGCGTCGTGCGCTGGCTCGAGGAACAAGGCGTGGGCATGGACGTGCGCTTCGCGCGCCTGCCGATCGTGCCGGCCGCCGTGCTCTTCGATCTTGTCATCGGCGACGCGAAGATTCGCCCCGATGCGCAAGCCGGCTACGCAGCTTGCGAAGCCGCGTCGAAGCGCGCGCCCGCCGAAGGCAACGTCGGTGCGGGCAGCGGTGCGGCAGTGGGCAAGATTTTCGGGATCGACCGCGCGATGAAAGGCGGCATCGGCACGGCGTCGATCACCGTCGATGGCGTCACGGTCGGCGCAATCATCGCGTGCAACGCACTGGGCGATGTCGTCGACCCGGAAACCGGCCGCCCGATCGCCGGTGCGCGCACGAAGAACGGCAAATCGCTCGTCGATTCGCGCCGCGCCATCATCAAGGGCGATGCGCCAAAGCCGCTGCTCAAAGGCTCGAACACGACCATCGGCGTGATCGCGACGGATGCACCGATCACCAAAGTGCAGGCATCGCGCCTCGCGACGATGGCGCACGACGGCCTTGCCCGCACGATCAACCCCGTGCACACGATGTCCGACGGCGACACGCTTTTTGCGCTGGGCACCGGCCGCGCGAAGAAATCGCCCGGCATGATGGTGCTGGGCACGCTCGCTGCAGAAGTCACGGCACGCGCTGTCGTACGCGCGATCCATGCGGCCGAATCCGTGCGCGCCGGCAAGCTGCACCTGCCGGCGGCGCGCGACATCGCATGACGAATCAAATTCGCTACACGCTCGTTTCCATCCGCGAGATGCTGGTCTCGGCCGGGCCGCTGGTGATCATCGCGATCGCGGCGCTCGTGCTCACCTATGTGTGGCTCGACCCGACGCCGCCCAAGCGCGTGCGCCTTGCCACCGGCCCGGCGCAAAGCGCGTACGACGAATTCGGCAAACGCTACAAGAAAGCGCTCGCAGCCAATCACATCGACGTGGTGCTGGTCCCGAGCAACGGCTCCGCCGAAAACCTGCGCATGCTGCGCGAGAACAAGGCCGATCTCGGCTTCGTGCAAGGCGGCAGCACGCAGGCCGACGAAAACGACAGCGGCATCGAATCGCTGGGCAGCCTGATGGTCGAGCCCCTGTGGCTTTTCTATCGCGAGGATTCGGCGAAGAAAGCAAAGCTCCCATCGCTCGGCTCGCTGACGCAGCTCAAGGGATGGCGCGTGAACATCGGCGCGCGCGGCAGCGGTGCGCCGCGCCTCATGCGAAAAATGTTCGAGGCCAACGGCGTCGACCTCGCGAGCATCACGATCTCGCGCCTGGACGACACACCGGCGGTGGTCGATTTCCTCGACGGCAAGCTGGATGCAGTCGTGTTCGCGTCGGCGCCGCAAGCGCTGCTCGTGCAGATGCTTCTGCAAACGCCCGGCGTGAAGCTCATGGACTTCGAACAAAGCGAGGCGTACTCGCGCCGGTTCCCCTTTCTCACGCCTGTCGTGCTGCCGCGCGGTGTCGTCGATCTCGCGCGCGACGTGCCCCCCTCGGACATGCGCCTCGTCGCCACGACGACGTCGCTGCTCGCGCGGCACGAGACGCATCCCGCGATCGTGGAACTCTTCGTGCAGGCCGCGCGCGACATCCACGGGCCTGCCGGCTGGTTCAACCGCGCTCGGGCTTACCCCACGCAGGAGCACACCGAGTTTCCGCTGTCGCGCGAGGCCGAGCGCAGCCTGCGCGACGCGCAGCCTTTCCTTCAGCGCTACCTGCCCTTCTGGCTGGCGAACGTGGTCGAGCGCATGTGGCTCGCGCTGGGCATCATCCTCGCGATCCTGCTGCCGCTGTCGCGCGTGGTGCCGCCGCTCTACCAGTTCCGCATCCGCTCGCGCGTCTTTCGCTGGTACGGGCAGCTGCGTGACATCGAGTCGCGCGTGCAGCACACAGGCGCCGATCGGGTGCAGCTTGCGAAGGAACTGGAAGAGCTCGACGCACGCGTCGGCCGCATCCACGTCCCTCTGTCGTACGCGGATGAGCTCTACGCGCTGCGGCAGAACATCGATCTCGTGCGCGGCCGCCTCGCGGCGTAACAGCGCACGCCGGTGTGAGAAAGATTGCACTGTCGACCGCGGTTCGGCACTCGATTCGATGATCGAACGTCTTTGTGCGCCGTGTCACCTTTTTTCCTGTGAAGGGTCGCACACTGAATTCGCCCGGGCTTTCGCTCGGCTACCGGGCCGCAGTTCCCGCGGTGCGCGAGTCCTCCCAAGGATTCGGGTGCTGCGGGAACTTCGATTTTTCTATTTCTCGTCCAGGCTGTTGCGCAGCGCGCGCTCGGCCACTGCGTCGAGCGCCCCGTCCACCACGTCCTGCCGCGAGATCAGCTTGAGCGTTTCGCCCTGCAGCATCTTCGACAGCAGCCTGCGCGTCATCGATTGAGGCTGGCCACTCTTGCCGGTGAACATGAACAGCTTGCCGTGCGGGCTGGCCCATGTCACCTGGAAGCGCTGCCATCCGTTGGGCGTCATCATCTCGACCCACGCGCCGGGCTGGAGCATGTCCACCGGCAGCTCGGGCAAGTCGTCGTTTTCGGGCGGCTGCGTCTGCGAGAACTGGCTCGGCTGCGTCGATGCGAAGACGTGCCGCGGCACGAGCGAGGCATGCGTCTCCATGAAGCCGGATTCCTGCGCCTCCTTCGGCGCGAGCCATGCGCCCGCGTCGTCGCCGCCTGCGATCATCGCGTCGAGCTCTTCACGCGTGAGCGGCGCGGGCTGCGAAGGCTTGGCCTCCGTGCCGCTGCGCAGCGCCATGTGATGTGCGTGGGCGAGGTAGTCGAGGAAGCGCTGCGTGGTCTGCGCGGGGTAGTCGATCGTCGCGAGGCCGTGGCGAATCCTGTCGACCAGCACCGGCACGAGCTTGACGAGGCGCTGCGTCTGCGTGCCTACCACGCGTGGCTGCACGCTCCAGATCAGGTCCGTGAGGATGGACGTGTACCCGCCCGGATCGTGAGAGCCCGTCGTGTCGGCCAGGCGCGCCTGCGCGATCACCTGTGTCCACGGGCCGGTCACGAAAGCGATCATTTCCGCGGACGCGCTGTCCAGATCGGGCCGCTCGCGCAAGCCCTTGGCGATCTTCTCGGCGAGCAGGTTGCGCTGCTCGGCATTGAGCAATGCGCGCACGGCTTTCTCGCGATGATGGCGGTCGCGCTGCTGCACGTCGCCCCAGGCATCTTCGAGCGTGCGCAGCGCGAAGTCGAACGGCTCGCCGCCCGGGAAGTGCGTGCTGCGCAGGACGTCCACGGCCTGCCGAAGCGGATCGATGAAGGCCTCGAAGCCCGGCGATGATTCCGATTCCCATGCGAGGCTTCGCTGCGTGAGCTCCTGCAACAGCCGGCGCGCAGGATGCTTGCGGTCGCTGAAGAATCGCGGATCGTCAAGCGCGAGGCGAAGCAGCGCGGGCTCGAGATCGCGCACGCACTGCTGCACCGGCGCGAGGAGGCGCGTGTCCGCCGCGATCGTGTCCATCATCAGGCGCACCACTTCCTGCGCGAGGAGCTG
>DATJJL010000485.1:0-2122 GCA_035492155.1 Ramlibacter sp.
TACGGTCCGGGCGACAACTATCACGCCGAAAACAGCCACGTGGTGCCGGCCATGATCCGGCGCTTCCACGAGGCCAAGGAGGCGCAAGCGCCCAGCGTGGCCGTATGGGGCACGGGGAAGCCGCGCCGCGAATTCCTCTACGTCGACGACATGGCCGCCGCATGCGTACACGTGATGCACATGGACAAATCGGTGTGGGCCGCGAACACGGCACCGATGCGCGGCCTGCTGAATGTCGGCTACGGCTCCGACGTGAGCATCGCGCAACTGGCTCGAACGGTCGCCGCTGTCGTAGGGTATGAAGGTAAGATCGCGTTCGACGCCAGCAAGCCGGACGGCACGCCTCGAAAGTTGATCGACACGAGCCGCCTGCTCTCACTTGGATGGAAGCCGAGGATCGATCTGCAACGAGGGCTCGCGCTGGCCTATGCCGACTTCCACGAGCAATCGCCGGCGCTGATGGCCGCCTGACCGCATCGCCTTTGGCGGCAGCAACGAGCCGTCCGCGTACCCGCCCCGAATCATGCGTGTCTACAACCCTCAGAAACGAATCCTCGTCACCGGCGGCGCCGGCTTTCTCGGCTCGCACCTGATCGACAGGCTGCTCGCCGATGGCCACGAGGTCGTGTGTGCCGACAACCTGTTCACCGGCAGCAAGCGCAACATCGCGCACCTGCTGCAGCATCCCTCATTCGAGTTCCAGCGTCACGACGTCACGTTTCCGCTGTATCTCGAGGTCGACGAGATCTACAACCTCGCGTGCCCCGCGAGCCCGATCCACTACCAGCACGACCCGGTGCAGACCACCAAGACCAGCGTGCACGGTGCGATCAACATGCTGGGTCTTGCCAAGCGACTGCACTGCCGAATCTTCCAGGCGTCCACCAGCGAGGTGTATGGCGACCCGACTGTCCACCCGCAGCGCGAGGACTACTGGGGCAACGTGAACCCGATCGGCTTGCGCTCTTGCTACGACGAGGGAAAGCGCTGCGCCGAGACGCTCTTTTTCGACTACCACCGCCAGCATGGCCTTGACATCAAGGTCGCGCGCATCTTCAACACTTACGGCCCGCGCATGCACCCGAATGACGGCCGCGTGGTGTCGAACTTCATCGTGCAGGCACTGAAAAACGAGCCGATCACCGTCTACGGGGAAGGCAGCCAGACGCGCTCTTTCTGCTATGTGGATGACCTCATCGATGGCTTCGTTCGCTTCATGGCCAGCCCGGCGGATCTACCCGGCCCTGTGAACCTGGGGAATCCCAACGAGTTCACGATCCGCGAACTCGCCGAGAAGGTGATCGCGCTCACCGGCTCGCGCTCGAAGATCGTCGGGCAGCCATTACCGAGCGACGATCCGACGCAGCGCAAGCCCGACATCAACCTCGCACGAGAGCGCCTCGGTTGGACGCCGCGCATCGAACTCGAAGAAGGCTTGCGCAAGACCATCGAGTATTTCGACCAGCTGCTCAAGGGCTCCTGAGATGTGCGGCGTCGCCGGGTTCTTCGCGTATGGCGGAAACGCCGCAGCAGTCGATCGCGACGAGCTACGCGCCGTGCGCGACCACATGTCGGCACGCGGTCCGGACGGCGTCGGCGAATGGTTCTCGGCCGATGGCCGTGTCGCGCTGGGCCATCGACGGCTCGCGATCATCGAGTTGTCAGAGCGCGGCGCACAGCCGATGGCAAGCGCCGACGGCCAAATCGTCATCAGCTTCAACGGCGAGATCTACAACCACCGCGAACTGCGACAGCAACTCGAGCGCACGGGCCGGGTCTTTCATAGCGATTCGGACACCGAAGTGCTGCTGCACCTTTACGCGCAGCATGGCACCGCGATGCTGTCGATGCTGCGCGGCATGTTCGCTTTCGTGCTGTGGGACTCGCGCCAGCGCGCGATGCTGCTCGCGCGCGACCCGCTCGGCATCAAGCCGCTGTATTACGCCAACGACGGCCGCACCCTGCGAGCCGCATCGCAGGTCAAGGCACTCCTGCTCGCCAAAGTGGACATGCGCCCCGAGCCGGCGGGACACGCAGGATTTTTCCTCTGGGGCAGCGTGCCCGCGCCGTGGACGCTTTATCGCGGCATCCACGCTCTGCCTGCCGGGCACTTCATCCGAAT
>DATJJL010000486.1:0-4846 GCA_035492155.1 Ramlibacter sp.
GAGGGACCGACCAGCACGACGAATTCGCCGTCGGCGATGTCGAAGCTGATGCCGTGGATGACCTTGGCCTTGGCGAAGGACTTTTCGATTTGCCGGAATGAAACGGATGCCATCTTTGAATCAGCTCTTGACCGCGCCGGCTGTGATCCCCGAGACCATGTAGCGCTTGAACGCGTAATAGATCGCCGCCGGCGGCAGCGCGTAGATGAAGCCCGTGGCCATCAGCAGCTCCCACGGCGAATCGTCCGACGCGAGGAAGTTGCCCAGCGCCACGGCCAGGGTCATGCTCTCGTCGCGCGAGAGCAAGAGGAAGGCGAAGAGGTATTCGTTCCACGCGAGCAGCAGCGCATACGTGCCCACCGCGACAAGCGACGGCACCATGAGCGGCACGTACACAAGGCGCATCAACTGCAAGGGCGTAGCGCCATCCATCCGCGCCGCCTCATCGAGCTCCCAGGGCAGCTTGTCGCTCGCCTGCTTGAGCACCCAGATGCAGTACGGCGACGCGATGGTCACCATTGCGAGGATCAGTGCCCATTGATTGTTGAGAAGCCCGTAGCTGCTCATCGCCTTGTACATCGGCACCGCGAGAAAAGCGGCGGGGATGAAGTAAGTGAAGAGCGCCAGGTTCATCACCGTGCGGCCGCCCTTCACGCGAAGGCGGCTGATCGAAAAAGCGGCGCACGTGGCGATCACGAGCGTCAGCACGCCTACTGTCAGTGCGATCGCGAGCGAATTCCAAAGCTGCAGCCAGAAGTGATTGAGGTAGAAGTGTTCCTGCCGAAACACCACCGCGAAATTGTGCAGCGTCGGGTGGTCGGGCCAGATCCTGCCGGCCGTCACGGACTCCCGCGGCGAGATCGACAGCACGAACAAGTGATAGATCGGGATCATGGTCCACAGGAACACGGGAATCCCGATAAGGATCAGCCGTGCTTCGTCAACAGCCTTGCGCAGCTTCATTTCGACAATCTCTTCATCATGAAGAAGACGAGCGGAAGGACAAGCGGCATCGCCACGACGATCGACGCCATCGCAAGATCGACCTGGTCCAGGCGCAGGTAGCGAATGCCCAATGTGGCGAGCACGTGCGTCAAATCTGCGGGCCCGCCTCCCGTCAGCAGGTAGACGCTGTTGAAGTCGCCGAGCGTCCAGATCATCGACAGGATCGTCGACGTGAGATACAGCCCACGCATCGACGGCCACGTGATGAACCGGAACTTCTGCCAGCCTGTTGCGCCGTCGACCGACGCAGCTTCGTACTGCTCCCCCGGAATCGCGAGCCGGCCCGCGACAAGAATCAATGTCCAGAACGGCAACGACTTCCAGATGTGCATCAGCATCGAGAAGCTGAGGGCAAGCGTCGGGTCGTTCAGCCAGTTCGGCCCGTCGTTGCCGGTGAGCCTGAAGATGGTGCTGTTGATCACGCCCCACTCGGGGTTGAGCATGAAACGCACCGAGAGAATCGTCGGAATCGACGGCACCGCCCAAGGCAGGATGAAGAGCACCGAGAGGGTCTTGATCCACCAGCGCTCGTTGATGAAAAAGCCCGAGAGCATCAGCGCCACGATCATCTTCAGATTGATCGCGACGACCAAAAACACCAGCGTGTTGATGGCCGTGCGAAAGAAGATCGGGTCGTTGACCAGTTGAACGTAGCTCTCCGGGTGCCGCGCCAGCCACAGGCCGTAGCCCACGGGGTACAGCACGAACACCACGAAGATGATGAGATAAGGCACGATGAGAACGCGCCCCCAGAACTGAAAGGAGTTCGGCTTGCGGCGCGAAACATCCGAACGCAGAGTTCGCGGAGTCATCGCAGAGGGCGCAGAGATTTCTTTCATGGATTGACTCTGCGCTCTCTGCGAAGCCTCTGCGCCCTCAGCGTTCGGCTGTTCTGCATTACGACCCGGCGACCTGCTTGATGCGCGCGATCATTTCGTCCACGGCCTTGTCCACCGGCACGTGCTCGTTGACGACGCGGTTCATCGCCTTGCCCCACACGTTCTCGTTGTTCAGCACCGTGAACTTGTAGTTCTTGGTGAATTCGAACGGCACCGTGCCGGACATGAACTGGTTGTAAACGTCGCGGCGATGCGGGTCCGACTGCCAGAACTTGCTTTGCTGCGCAGCCTTCGTCACGGGGAACCAGCGCCCGAGCGAGCCTTCGACATACGGCGTGAGGTTCTGCTCGTCCAGCATGAACGCGACGAACTCCTTCGCGAGCTTCATGTGCTTCGCGCCCTTGAAGACCACGCCGGTCTTCACCGCCGCGCGATAGACCATCTTGCTGCCGTCCGGCTTGTTCGGGAATGCGGCCGTGGCGATGTTCTGCTCGTAGTTCTTCTTGGCCTCGGCGCGCTGCGCATCGGACAGCGACGCGTTGTTCATGTCGTCCAGCCACTTCGCGGCGATCGAGATCGTTGCGTTGTGCGTGAGGATGATGGTCTTGTTGTGGAACGCGTTGTTGTTGTCCGGGTCCTTCCACGTCGTGGACGACGGCGGCGTGCAGCCCTTCTGGTAGGGCATCACGTAGTCGGTCAACGCACCGATCAGGCCCTGGCGCACCGACGGGTCGTCCACCAGCAGCTTGCCCGAGTCGTTCACCATGTGGACGTTGTACGCGTCGGCGAACGTGAGGAACGAATAGAACGTGTCGCTCGAATCGACACCCATCGGGAAGCCCACGCCATACGTGCGCTTGCCCGTTTTCTGGCGGTACGCGGGCTGCACCTTCTCGCACCAGAAGTTCCAGTAGCCCTTCCAGTCCTTCGGGATGTCGCTTTCCTTGAAGCCCGCCTCGCCCAGCATGTCCTTCCAGTACTGGATGTGCATGGTCTGCTGCTTGATCGGGAAGGCGTAGTACGCGCGCTTTTTCGCGACGTCGTCATACAGGAACGTGGTCGACAGCGCCTGCGGCTCGAACTTCGCGCGGATCGGGTCGATCACGCTGGAGATGTCTTCCAGCTTGTCGTCGTACGCCCACTTGGCGGTGACCTGGAAGTCATACACGTCGGAATAAGCGACGTCGGGCGGATTGCCGGAGTCGAGCGCGGCCACGGTCTTCGGAATCGTGTCCTGCACCGGGTATTGCGAGAGCTCGACCTTCACGCCCTTGTGCTTCGCCTCGAATTTCTTGATGGCGGCAAAAAGCGCGTCGTCCTCGGACTTGTAGAAGCCCTTGGTCCAGAACACGGTGAGCGTTTCGTCCGCGTGGGCCGCGCTTGCGGCCACGAGACCGCATGTGGCCAGGGCCAGCGCGATCGTCCGTTTCAACTTCATGGGTTGTCTCCTTTTGCGTGGTTTTGCCCAAAAGTCCTATGGTATGACGATTGGTTTCGGGGGCGGGAAGGGGTTTACCCGGCCGGGCGGCACTCGGGTACGGGCGTGAGAAGCGGCTTGCCCGCGAAGTGGGCACGAAGGTTATCCATCGCAAGGTTCGCCATCGCGCGGCGCGTCTCGCCGGTGGCGCTTCCGATGTGAGGCGCGAGCACCACCTGCGGCAGCTCGCGCAGCGCCTGCGGCACGTTCGGCTCGGCCTCGAACACGTCCAGGCCCGCACCGCCGATCACGCCTCGCTGCAATGCGTCGATGAGCGCGGCTTCATCGACCACCGAGCCACGCGCGACGTTCACCAGGATGCCCTTGGGGCCGAGCGCTTCCAGCACTTCGCGATTGATCAGCTTGCGCGTGCCCTCGCCGCCGGGCGTGATTGCAACGAGGAAATCCGATCGCGAGGCGAGCTCGCGCGCGTCGGTGTAGTACGTGTAGGGAAGGTTAGGCTTGGGCGTGCGCGAGGTGTACGCGATCGTCATGCCGAACGCGAGCGCGCGCTGCGCAATGGCCTGGCCGATGCGGCCCATGCCCACCAGGCCGAGCCGCGCACCGGACATCTTGCGGGCAAGCGGCATCGCGCCCTTCGCGGCCCAGTGGCCTTCGCGCACCCAGCGGTCGGCCTGCGGCAACTGGCGCGCGGCGCTGAGCATGAGGCCGATGGCAAGGTCGGCCACATCGTCGTTCAGCACATCCGGCGTGTGTGTGACCATGATGCCGCGCTGCTTCGCGGCTGCGACGTCCACGCCGTCGTAGCCGACACCCATCACCGAAATGATTTCAAGCGCCGGCAGCTTCGCGATGAGGTCGGCAGGCACTTTGGAATCACCCGAAGCCGCGAAACCGCGGACCTTCGCAGCCTCGGCGGAATCGATCGGGTGCGTGGCGAACTCGCGGCTGAGCTGCTCCAGATACAGTGGCGACAGTCGGGAAGCGAGCATCACGTCGGTAGCGGGCACGCGGGTCTCCTTTTTTGGGTTTTCTTGCTTGGGACGGCAATCGTCATACGATAGGATGTTGTCTGTCAACACCGGAAACACCCCCACACCATGAGCGATAAACCCCGGAAGAAGCCTGAAGAAGAAGCGAGCCCCCACGCTTCGCTGCCCCCCGAGGGGGCCCAAGGTTCCTCGGGGCGGCCCAGCGGAACCTTGCGGTCCCAACAATGGTTCGGCCGCCAGGACCGCGACGGCTTCGCTTACCGCAGCTGGGTCAAGGGCAAGGGCGTGCCGCACGACCAGTTCGACGGCCGGCCCGTCATCGGCATCTGCAACACGTTCAGCGAACTCACGCCTTGCAATTCGCACTTCCGCACACTGGCCGAGCAGGTGAAGATCGGCGTGTACGAAGCGGGCGGCTTCCCGCTCGAATTCCCCGTGATGTCGCTGGGCGAAACGCTGCTTCGCCCTACCGCGATGCTCTACCGCAATCTCGCGAGCATGGATGTGGAGGAGTCGATCCGCGGCAACCCGATCGATGGCGTCGTGCTGCTGATGGGCTGCGACAAGACGAC
>DATJJL010000487.1:0-2257 GCA_035492155.1 Ramlibacter sp.
GCCGTCCTCGGCTTCCTTCACCGCGATCTCGCACAGCGAATCGAGGCGCCGGGCGAACGCGGGAGTGAAGCCGGGCAGCATGTGCTGCGCGATCAGCACCGGCGGTGTGTCCGCGGGTAGCTGCGGAAGGATTTCGCGCAAGGCTTCGACGCCGCCCGTGGACGCGCCGATGCCGACGATGGTGCCCAGCGTCCCTGCGACAGCGCAGAGCGGCTTCGGCCGTTGCTCGCGCGGCACCGCTGCGGCGCGGTGCTTGCGCACGACGCGGGCTTGCGACGCTGCGCGAATTTTCTCGACGATGATCGGCCCGACGCCTTCGAACTCCACGGCAGATGCGGGCTTCGGAATGAAGTCGACCGCGCCCAACTCGAGCGCGCGCATCGTCGTGTCCGCGCCTTCGCGGGTGAGCGAGGAAATCATCACCACAGGCAGCGGCCGCACGGCCATCAGCGTACGAAGAAAGTCGAGCCCGTTCATGCGCGGCATCTCGACATCGAGCGTGATCACGTCAGGCGCGGCGCGGCGAATGCGGTCGATCGCGAGCACCGGGTCGGAGACAACACCCGCCACTTCCATGCCGGGCTGCGCCTCGATCACGCTCGCGATGAACGTGCGCATCACCGCGGAATCGTCGATGACCAGCACACGGATCATGCTGCCTCCTTGGCGCTGCGCGCCGTCCCCCCGAGGGGGAGCGAGCGCCTCCGAAGCGGCAGAGCGGCGCTCATCTGGGCACCTCGAAGAGTTCGACCTCGCCGCCGCGCGCGTGCGAGATCACGTCGAAGTACTCGCGCTCCTGCTGCAGTCCGGCGTCTTCGGCCTGCAGGTGCAGACGCTTGACTTGCACCTTGCCCGTGGCCGGGAAGAAGTGGACCTTGCGCGGTGCGACGCCCAGCAGATCCTGCGCCGCGATCGGGATCGCTTCTTCGCGCAGGAACTCGAGCACGAAGCGCGAGTTCATCGCCCCGACGTCCAGCTTGTCGAAACCCTGCAGCACCTGCGCGCCGCCGAACACCTTGGCGACGAGCCTGCGGCGATCCGCGCCGAGGTGCACCATCTCGTTGATCAGCACGTCCATCGCGTACACGCCGAAGCGCGCCGATACCGCCCACGGATTCGACGATTGCGATGCCTCGCCGGGCAGCATGAAATGGTTCATGCCGCCGATCTTGCGCAGCGGATCCCACAGGCACGTCGACACGCAGGAGCCCAGCAGCGTGGAGATCGAACCTTCACCGTCGGTCGCATAGTATTCGCCCGGCAGGATCTTCACCGAGTCCACCTGCAACTCGCGGTCGAAATAGCGGGTCGGCGTCATGGCATGTACTCGTACGCCGTGCGGCCGCAGCCGCGGAAAGCGCGATTCGTCGCCGGGAAACTTTCCGCGTGGCCGACGGCGAGAAAACTGCCCGGCCGCAGCACCTGCACGAAACGCTCGAGCAATTTCTTCTGCGCCTCGCGATCGAAATAGATCGCGACGTTGCGGCAGAAGATCGCGTCCCAGGGCTCCATCGTGGGCCAATGCGGCGACTGCAAATTGAGCTGCGTGAATTTCACCAGGCCGCGCAGCTCGGGGCGGACCGTCACCCAGCCTTCGTTGTCGCCGGTTCCCTTCAGGAAATGCGCGCGCAGCTTCGTCGCGGGCAGGTCCGCGATGCGGTCAGCCAGGTACACGCCCGATGCAGCTTTCTCCAGCGCATCGGTGTCGATGTCGCTCGCGACGATCTGCGCATCGCAGCCGGATTCGCGCAAGGTCATGGCAATCGACCACGCCTCTTCGCCTGTGGAACATGCCGACGACCAGATGCGCATCGGGCGCTTTTCGGTTTCCTTGTGGCGCTTTGCGCGGTCGGCCAGCATGTCGAAGTGATGCGGCTCGCGGAAAAAGGCCGTGAGATTCGTCGTGAGCGCGTTGACGAAGGCTTCGCGTTCGCCGGTCACGTCGGTCTGCACGAGATCGAGGTATTCGCCGAAGTCGGTCATGCCGCGCGCGCGCAGTCGCCGCACAAGGCGGTTGTAGACCATGTAGCGCTTGTGCGGACTGAGCTTGATGCCCGCGTACTGCGCGATGAGGCGGCAGGCGAGCGCGAATTCGGCTTCCTTCAGCTGCGCGGGGGATTCGACTTCTCGCAGCGCCATATTCAGCTTAGAACTCTTGCCACTGCAGGGCGGCTGCGCTCTTGGCTTTGACCTTGATCGGCATGATCGCGGAGGGCGCGACGGGTGTCGGCGTGATCGGTGTCGGCTCGAAGCGTCT
>DATJJL010000488.1:0-3398 GCA_035492155.1 Ramlibacter sp.
GGTCGACGCATCTCGCTCAAATATCGTCGACGGTACGTCAACCACCTCTTCGGTGTTAGTGGCTCGGCTAGCCCAACTTCCACAGTTCAGTGTGCGAGATCTTGGTAAATCAGTACCTTAGGTGTTGCGGTCGGCACTACATCGCGGTGGCTCGAGGCGGCTGCAAGCGCTCAGGCAACACCAGCCCGAGCCGCTGCAGAAGAATCGCCTGTTCGCGATCGGGGCGCACTACGCAGCGCAGCCGCAGCTCGTTGCGCGAAACATCGGCGAGCGGCAGCACGATGTCGGCAGCGTGAATGCGTGAGAACTCTTCGAGGATGGTGCGCGGTACCTCGCCGAGGCCAGCGCGCGACTGCCATTGCTGCAACGTCTTCCACAGCGCGTAGGCGAGGAAGCACACCAGGATGTGAGCTTTGATGCGATGCTCTTTTTGGTGCCAGATCGGCCGGATGCACAGGTCAGACTTCTGGATGCGGAACGCCGCCTCGGCCTCGGTTAACTGAACATACGTATTCCACAGCGCCTCGTCTGACCAGTCGTGGATATTGGTGCGCAGAATATAGGTACCCTCGCTGATCGTGGCCCAGTCGTCCCAATCGGAGCGTGCGCTCCACTCGAGGTGCACGCGTGCCGGCGAGGCTCGGTCTTCGGTAATCGCGATCGCATAGCGGCTGGCCGCGCGGGCATTACGCTCGAGCAGGCGGCCGATCTGGCGCTCGAGCGCGCCGCGCTCCAGGGCGTGCTTGCTCTTGGCGATGCGCCGCTCCAGTGAGGCGAGGCCTTCCTCGATGCGCCGCGCGAAGCGCTCATGCATCGCCTTTTCTTTTTCCAGCCGACTTGCCGAGCGGCATAGCAGGAATGTTTCGGCGCCGTCCGGGCCGCGACAGATCTTGACCTCGACGTCGTCGCGAATGTGGCGCCAGTCATTACGATCGGCCAGTTGCTGAGACCAGCGTTTGAGCTCTGCGCGCGCCGTTCCGATCACGTATCGTCGCTCTGTTTCATTGAGCCACGCGATGTTCTCCGCGCTTGCCATCCCGCGGTCCATCACCCACACGCGGTGCGCCTTGCCGAAGCGCGCCTCCATGCTCTGGACGATGTGCTGGACCGTGCTCACGTCGACGGTATTGCCAGGGAAGATCTCATAGCCCAGCGGCATGCCCTCGCGCGTGACCACCAGCGCGATGTTTACCTGCACGCAGTCGGGCCGATGATCACGCGAGTAGCCGCGCCGCGCGATGTTCGGATCCGCAATGCCTTCGAAGTACGTGCTCGTCACGTCATAGAGCAGCAGATCGTAGTCGAGCTCGAAGAGCTCACCCAGCCGCTTCACCAGATGCTGCTCCAGCGCCTCTTTGTGCGGCAATAATCGGTCGAGCGCGCGATACAGCCGCTCGTCGTAGATGTCCTCGGCGGCGATGCCCAGCAAGTCATCCAGCGCCGTCGTTCGATACCAGCGTTCCGCCACGTGTAGCTCGCTCGAGGGCTCACATAGCCGCCCGATCACCAGGATCGCAACGACTTCCGACCACGCCACTGCTTCGCGCCCGCGCGGCATGAGTGCACCGCACAGCGCGTCGAGCTTGAGCGCCCGCCACAGCATCCAGCCCAGCCACACCGCACCGAAGCTGCGCGAATGTTCCAGACGAACGCGGTCGAGCTTCACCGCAACCGGCGCGCTCTCGTGCCCCGCGTCGAACAGCTCGCGCTGCGAAAGCGCTAATCCATCTCCGGATATGCTGCGCGCCAGTGCCGTGGCTCGTGCACGGCCTTGCGCGTCCAGCTCGCCGAGCTGCGCCACCGTCTCCTGCACCACCTTGCCGCCGCGGCGAACCGAACGCACCAGGCGCCAATACGTGTGCACCTTGCCGTCTTTACGTCGCGTGCTGTGTCGCAAGTACATGCGAGCACATTCTTCACGCGCCACCTGCCAGTTCGCAACCTACTGGGTCGGCACTACACGCGCTTTTCGAGCCAACACGCCGCAAATCGGCACCTACACCACCGCACCGCCACCACCTTTCAGAGTGAAAAAGCGCCCTGTGGTGCGCCTACAACAATGGGAAAATCAGTCGCTCAGAAGCCCAACTGTGGAAGTTGGGCTAACGTGTGAGTCGCCACATTAACCGATGGGCGCCACGCTCGTCGATGTCGTCAAGGATATCGTGACCGGCGTGGCCCACGCGTTTTCTGCCGCCGCACTCAGGCACCAACGATGCCCTCTGCCTTGCCTTCGAAGAAGAGCCCGATGTTCCGCAGCACGGCCGGCGTATCCATTTCCCACGACCGGTACGAGCCGCCGCCGGTGTGCGGCAGCAGCAGCACGTTCGGCAACGCGATGAGTGGGCTGTCGGCGGGCAACGGCTCCCGTCGATAAACGTCCAGCGCCGCCATCGCAATGCGCCTGTTGCGAAGCGCATCGGCCAGCGCGTCTTCATCGATCAAACCGCCGCGGCCGACATTGACGAGCGTCGCGGATGGTTTCATGCGGGCCAGCTCGCGTGCTCCGATGATGCCTTCGGTTTCGGGCGTGTGCGGCAGTACGAGCACGACGTAATCGGACTCCGCGAGGAGCGTGTCGAACGGCAAGTAACGCATCGCCAGCGAATCTTCTATCGCCTGCGGGTGGCGCGTGCGCTGGTAGTAGCGAATGTCCATCGCGAACGCGCGGCACCGCTTCGCGATCTCCATTCCGATGTCGCCCATGCCCACGATGCCGACCGTGGTGCGAAAGAGCTCGCCCATGCCTTCGATGCGAGGCCAGTTGGAGCGATAGGTTCGATGCGCGGTCACGACGGGTTCGATTCCCATCTGCTGATAGACGGCGTGCGTAACGGCGCGGTGCCCGGGAACCACCTTGCGCGCGCAGGCAAGCATCATCGCGAGCGCATGCTCGGCCACGCTCACGCTGCGCAACAATGGGATCGTCGCGACGCGCACGTTGCGTTCGGTCGCGGCCGCGACGTCGATCTTGCGGCAGTTGAGCCCGTGCTTCTGAATGAGCTTCAGCGACGGCGCGGCGCGAATGACCGAAGCCGGAATCTGCGCTTCGTACGCGAGAATCGCATCGGCGGGCGGCACGGCGGCGATGAGGTCTGCTTCCGAGCTCGTCGGCGGCACGAGCAGTTCGAAAGCGCGCGATGCCGGCGACTCGCGCACGCGCCGCACGATGTTGCTGGCGGCGCCGTCGGCCATGAGAAGACGGATCATGTGTCGCCCCTGATATTGGCCTGCTTTATCACACGCGCCCACTGCGCGACTTCCCTTCGGATCATCGCGGCAAACGCATCCGCGTCGAGACCGCCAATGTCGGCGCCCTGAGCCGCAAAACGTTCGCGCGAGGACGAAAGCCTGATGACGGCCTGTGTTTCGCGCTGAAGGCGCTCGACGATCGGGCG
>DATJJL010000489.1:0-13757 GCA_035492155.1 Ramlibacter sp.
ATCGTCGACCCGTCGCCGATCATCCTGGCCGAATACGGCTTCAAGCAACGCCAGGCCGAACTCGAGCGCGGCCGCCTCTCGCGCCTGCGCCACACACCGGCCGTCACGCTGGATGCGCAGAAGGTGGAGCTGCTCGCCAACATCGAGCTGCCCGACGACGCGCCCGTGGCGCTGAAGGCCGGCGCCGTCGGTGTCGGCCTGTTCCGCAGCGAATTCCTGTTCATGGGCCGGCAGGGCGACATGCCGGGCGAGGAGGAGCAGTACCTCGCCTACCGCCGTGCGCTGGAGGGCATGGAAGGCCTGCCGGTGACCATCCGCACGCTGGACGTCGGCGCCGACAAGCCGCTGGACCACTCGATGCGCGACGCGGCGCACCTGAACCCCGCGCTCGGCTTGCGCGCGATCCGCTGGTCGCTGGCCGACCCGGCAATGTTCCTCACGCAGCTGCGTGCGATCCTTCGCGCCGCCGCGCACGGGCAAGTCAATTTGCTGATCCCGATGCTCGCGCACCCGACCGAGATCCGGCAGACGCTGTCGCTGCTCGATTTCGCGCGCGCCGAGCTCGACAACCGTGGCACCGCCTACGGCCCCGTGAAGATCGGCGCGATGATCGAAATCCCTGCGGCCGCGCTCACGCTGAAGATCTTCCTCAAGTACTTCGATTTCCTGTCGATCGGCACGAACGACCTCATCCAGTACACGCTGGCCATCGATCGCGCCGACGAATCCGTCGCGCACCTGTACGACCCGCTGCATCCCGCGGTATTGCGCTTAGTGGCAGAGACGATCGCCGAGTGCAACCGGCGCGGCAAAGGGGTGAGCGTGTGCGGCGAAATGGCGGGCGACATCAGCATGACGCGGCTGCTGCTGGGCCTGGGGCTTCGCAGCTTCTCGATGCACCCGGCGCAGATCCTCGCCGTGAAGCAGGAGATCCTGCGCTCCGATGCCGCCAAGCTCGAAGGCTGGGCGCGTCAGGTGCTCGAGGCCGAAGACCCCGCCACCTTGCTCGCGGGCTGAGGCGCACGCGTGCCGATCACGGCGGCGCCGATGATCAGCAGCGCTGCCACGACGATGGTCCATGAAGGCGAGCGGCCCGTCACGACCATCAAGAGCAGCGTGGATGCCAGCGGCGTGATGTAGCTGAGGATGCCGATCTGCCGCGGATCGCCGAGCTTGAGCGCCTTGTCCCACAAAAAGAAAGCTGCGCCCAGCGGGCCGAGGCCTGCGATCACGATGAACAACCAATCGCGTGCGGCGAGATGTGCGGCGGGTTCGAGCAATGCGTGGCACACGAGTGCGAGCACGCCCGAGACAAGACCGAACAGGCCGATGGCGGCGGTGGGAAAAGCGGACACACGGCGAGTCATGAGCGAATAGGTCGACCAGATCACGGCCGCGCCGAGCGAAGCGACGTAACCCCACGACCACTCGCCGCTCGCACTGCGTCCGCCGAGGATCGCGATCGCGGCACCCGCAAAACCGACGAGTCCGGCGATCACGTGCGTCGCACGCAATTGCAGGCCGGGCAGGATCACCGGTGCGAGCAGCACGATCAAGAGCGGCCAGAGATAGTTCACCAGGTTCGCCTCTACCGCGGGCGCACTGCGCAGCGCAAGGAACAGCAGGAAGTGATAGGCGAACAGGCCATAGATCCCGAGCGCGAGCGTCGAGGCCGGCACGCGCCATTCGCGCATGCGCGGCCATGCGGGCACGCTGCCGATCACGAGGGCGAGGCCGGTGAGCAGGAAAGGCGGCACATGGGAGAGTGACACGCCGAGCGCGGCAAGGGTGGCCCACAGTGCGATGGCGCCCAGTGCGTAGAAGTTGGCATTCATGCGCGCTGAATTATGGCGGCCGCGGGTTTGCGAGTACGCAAGTCGCAGGAGAGCGACGCAACGCGCGTTCGCGGTCGAACTATATTGGTCTGAAGGCGACTCTCGCACCGACCGATGCCCGCCAGTTCTTTCCTGTTCTCCACGCCTGCCACTGCAGCAGGTCGCCGCACCGCGCTTGTCGTTGCGCTGTTCCTGATCGTGGTGTTCTTCGCGACGGCGCCATTCGCCAAGATGCCGCTCGAGCCCGTTGCGGCGTTCCTGCCCGCGTATCAAGCCGCATTGATCGTTTGCGATCTCGTCACGACGGTGCTGCTGTTCGGACAGTTCGCAATTGCGCGCTCACCGGCGCCGCTGGCGCTGGGAGCGGGCTACCTGTTCGGTGCATTGATGGCAATCGCGCACGCGCTGAGCTTTCCCGGCCTGTTCGCGCCGGTCGGGTGGCTGCGCGCCGGCCCGCAGACCACAGCATGGCTGTATTTCCTCTGGCACGCGACGTTTCCGTTGTTCGTCGCCGGCTACACGGTGGCGGGCGGCACCCCGCACGGCATGCGGCGCCTGCGCGGCAGGGTTTGGGTCGCGATCGTGGGCACCATGCTTGGCGCGGCCTTGTTCTCGGCGGTGCTGATCGCGCTCGCGACGGCGGGCAAGCACCTGCTGCCGCCGATCATGTCGGGCGACGGCGATGCGCCGCTCAAGGTCGTAGTCGCAACCATCACCTGGCTGCTGGGCATCGCAGCGCTCGCGCTCCTTTGGCGCAGGCGGCCGCACTCGGTTCTCGACCTTTGGCTCATGGTGGTTCTGTGTGCGTGGACCGCGGACACCGCGCTCGCCGCCGTGCTCAACCACGCGCGTTACGACGTGGGCTGGTACACGGGCCGCATCTACGGACTGGGCGCGAGCGCCTTCGTGCTGAGCGCGCTGCTGCTGGAAAACAGCAGCCTGCATGCGCGGCTCGCGCAGGCCCATCTCGCCCTCGCGCGTTCCGGCGATGCGCTGGCCGCGGCCAACAAGCAACTTGAAATCGCGAATCACGACCTCAGCCGTTTCGTGGGCGCCGTGGCGCACGACCTGCAGCAGCCTCTGCTGAGCATTTCCGGTTATGCGCAGCATGTGCGCAAGCGCAGCGAACAGCAACCGCCGGCGACCGACGTCGCGAGCCTCCAGCGCATCATCGGCATCGCCGCCAATGCCGACCGGATGATCCAGGGGCTGCTGCAATTTGCGCGCCTCGGCCAGCGCGAACTGCAGCTGGAGACGGTGGACCTGAACGGCGTGATCGAGGAAGCGCGCAAGGCGCTGGCGCTCGAGCTCCAGGACGGCGGCGTCGACCTGCGTGTCGCGCCGCTGCCGCAGGTGCGAGGCGATCCGGCCTTGCTCGCTCTGGCTTTCGTCAACCTGCTGTCGAATGCGATCAAGTATTCGCGCGGTCGCGAGCCGCCGGTCGTCGATGTCCTGGCCCATGAGGAAGCCGGCGAGGCCATCGTGCGTGTGCGCGACAACGGCGTCGGGTTCGACATGGCGCACGCCGGGCGGCTGTTCACACCTTTCGAGCGCTTGCACAGCGCGAAGGAGTTCGAGGGCACCGGCATGGGATTGGCCAATGTGAGCCGAATCATGGAACGGCACGGCGGCTCGATCCGCGCAGAGTCGTCGCCCGGCGAGGGCGCGACCTTCGTCCTGCAGTTCGCCCGAGCGTCGTAAATTGGGTCAGGCGACGCCGGCGGCGTGTGCCTGCTGGTCGGCGTGATAGCTCGAGCGAACGAGCGCGCCCACCGCCGCATGCGAGAAGCCCATCTCGCGCGCCTTTTCTTCGAACATCTTGAAGGTGTCCGGGTGCACGTAGCGGCGCACCGGCAAGTGCGACGTGGAAGGCGCGAGATACTGGCCGATGGTGAGCATGTCGATGTGGTGCTCGCGCATGTTGCGCATCACGTCGAGGATTTCGTCGTCGGTTTCGCCCAGGCCCACCATCAGGCCGCTCTTGGTCGGGATGTGGGGGAAGAGCGCCTTGAACTTCTTGAGCAGGTTCAAGCTGAATTTGTAGTCCGAGCCCGGGCGCGCCTCCTTGTACAGGCGCGGGATCGTCTCGAGGTTGTGGTTCATCACGTCCGGCGGTGCGGCCTTCAGGATCTCGAGCGCGCGGTCATCGCGGCCGCGGAAATCGGGCACCAGTACCTCGATGGTCGTTTCGGGCGAGAGCTCGCGCGTCTTGCGGATGCATTCGACGAAATGCCCCGCGCCGCCGTCGCGCAGGTCGTCGCGATCCACGCTCGTGATCACGACGTACTTGAGCTTGAGCCTGGCGATGGTCTGCGCGAGATGAATCGGCTCGTCGGCATCGAGCGGGTCGGGCCGGCCGTGGCCCACGTCGCAGAAGGGGCAGCGGCGCGTGCACTTGTCGCCCATGATCATGAACGTGGCCGTGCCCTTGCCGAAACATTCGCCGATGTTGGGGCACGAAGCTTCTTCGCACACCGTATGCAGCTTCTGCTCGCGCAGGATTTCCTTGATCTCGTAGAAGCGCGTGTTCGCCGAGCCGGCACGCACGCGAATCCAGTCGGGCTTGCGAAGTATTTCGTGCGGCTCCACCTTCACCGGAATGCGCGAGAGCTTGGCCGCGGCCTTCTGCTTGGCCAAGGCGTTGTAGTTCTCGGGGGATTGCGCGTCGCGCACGACTTCGTTGCTGCTCATGAGGCGATCAGGGCGCAAGGCGCACGGCCAGCTTGTCGGCCAGCACGCCCGCGGCATCTTCCCAGGTGGTGGAGACACCGATTGTAGAAAGGTCGACCGTTTGCAGGTTTGCGTAACCGCAAGGGGCTATACGCGAGAAGGGTTCGAGGTCCATCGCTACGTTCAGGGCCACGCCGTGATAAGCGCAGCCCCGGCTGACCTTGATGCCCAGCGCGGCGATTTTTCCAAGGCCGGTGAAGTCGGCCGCCGTCGCCGTCACGCGCGAATGCCCGAACGGATCGTCCAGCTTCACGTAGATGCCGGGTGCGCCGGTCACGCGGTGGCCGGTTACGCCGAAATGGCCGAGAGTTCGGATCACGGCTTCCTCGAGCCGATAAACGTATTCCTTGACGAAGTAGCCGGCGCGCTGCAGGTCGATGAGCGGATACGCGACCACCTGGCCGGGGCCGTGATAGGTGACTTGACCGCCGCGATTCGTCGCGACGACCGGGATGTCGCCCGGGGCGTGGACGTGTTCGGCCTTGCCCGCGAGACCTTGCGTGAAGACGGGCGGATGCTCGCACATCCAGAGCTCGTCGGTTGTGGAGGCGTTTCTCGCAGCGGTGAAATCGCGCATGGCTTCGTACGTGGGCTCATATGGCACGCGCCCGCGCACGACGACGTGCATCAGAGGACGACCTTCACCATCGGGTGGGTGGAAAGTGTGCGGTACAGCTCGTCGAGCTGCTCGCGGCTGGTGGCCGTGATCGTGATCGTGATGCCCAGGTAATTGCCCTCGCGGCTGTCGCGCAGCTCGACGGTCGAAGCGTCGAAAGCGGGGTCGAATTGCCTGGCGATTTGCGTGACCGCGTGTACGAACCCATCCGCCTTCGGACCCATCACCTTGATGGGAAACTGCGACGGGTATTCGATGAGCGACTTTTCGGGTGAGTTCAGGATGTTCATCAGGAGAGTTTCGCCCGCTGGTAGCCGGCAAACAACTTGTCGTAGATGGGGCCGGGCCGGCCATTTCCAACAGGGCGTCCGTCCAGCTGGGTCACGGGCAGGACTTCCTTCGTTGCGGAGCTGAGCAGGACTTCGTCCGCAGCAAGCACCTCTTCGCGCGTTATCCGCCGCAGCTCGAACGGAATGCCTGCCTCGCGGCAAAGCTGTTCGATCAGGCCGTAGCGAATGCCTTCCAGAACGAGGTGGTCCTTCGGCGAGCCGAGCACGATGCCGTTCTTGACGACCCACACGTTGGACGCTGCTGCTTCGCTGAGCGATCCGTCGCGGAACATGATCGTCTCGATCGCGCCGGCGTCCGCGCTGACCTGGCGGGCGAGCACTGCGGCGGCCAGGCTCGTGCTCTTGATGTGCGCCATCTTCCAGCGGAAATCATCAGCGGTGACGCAGGCAAAGCCGCGCGCCCGCTCCTGCGGACCGTAGAGGTGCAGCCGATTGCTCATCGCGAAAACGGTTGGCTTCAGCCCGGGAATCATGACGTGGTCGCGCATCGCGACGCCGCGCGAAATCTGCAGATACACAAGCTGGTTGGTTTCGGCCGCAGGCGTGCCCTGCCGATGCGCGTAACGCTCGATCAGCTCGAGGGCAAGCTCGCGCCATTCGCCGCGGCTTTTCGGATTGGGGATGCGCAGTTCGCCGAGGCTGCGTTCCAGCCGCGTCATGTGCTCGTCGAATCGAAACGGTTTCCCGTTGTACACGGGCACGACCTCGTAGATGCCGTCGCCGAAGATGAAGCCCCGGTCCATCACGCTCACTTTGGCATGCGGCAGCGTCGTGAATTCGCCGTTCAGGTAGCACGGCAAGTCGGGGAGCTGGGAGTTGTCGTCGTTCATGTTTCGTTGCAGGTGATCGAATCGATCCGGGCATTGTGCTTGGCGCCTCATAGCCCTGCTCCGGTGGTCGGGTACGCGAAGAAGCTCCCGGGTTTTTACTTATAATCAGGAGCTTTGCAAAATCACTGGGGCCGACTGCGGTGGCAACTTCATCAAAACAGGTTGCTGCCTTGCCGGCCACGGAGGACGAGCCCCCGATCAGGACGCTGAATGCCGAAGAGGCGCAGCGTCTGCGCGAACAGTACCCGCAATTGAAATTGTGGAAGGTCGTGGCGGCTCAGGGGGTGGTGGGGGTCCTGGCGGCGCTGGCCGCGTGGGGCCTGACAGGAAAACAAGAAGCAGGCTGGTCTGCAGCGTATGGCGCCTTGGCCGTGGTTTTGCCCGCGGCCATTTTTGCGCGAGGGCTGACGGCTCGCTTTGCTTCGCGCAGCGCCAGCAGGGCGGCGGCGGCGTTCATGACCTGGGAGATGGTCAAGATCGCACTGACCATCGGCATGCTCGCGATGGCGCCGAAGTGGGTATCGGCACTGAGCTGGCCGGCGTTGCTGGCAGGCTTGGTGCTGACGGTGAAGGTTTATTGGGTGTCGCTGGCGTTCTCGACTCGCAAGCGCGTCCCGACATGAAACGAAGATCCTGGTAGACAACGAAGATGGCTGCTGAAGAACACGGACCGAGCGCGGGCGAATACATCATCCATCACCTGACGCATTTGCAGAACCACAAGCCTGCATCGGTCGTCGATTTCACCGTCTTCAACCTCGATTCCATTTTCTGGACGGCGCTGCTGGGCGTCATCACGTGCTGGGCGCTGTGGCTCGCCGCACGCAAGGCCACTTCCGGCGTCCCGGGCCGGTTCCAGGCAGCGGTCGAGATCATGGTCGAAATGGTCGATTCGCAGGCCAAGGGCATCGTCCACAACGCCAACAGCCGCAAGCTGGTCGCGCCGTTGGCGCTGGTCGTGTTCCTCTGGGTGATCATGCTCAACACGATGGACCTGCTGCCCGTCGATCTGATCCCGTGGATCTGGGAGCACATCTGGGGCGCCGCCGGCCACGACCCGGCCGAAGCCCACATGCGCGTCGTGCCCACCGCGGACCTGTCGATCACCATGGGCCTGTCGCTGGGTGTGCTGATCCTGTGCCTGATCTACAACGTCAAGATCAAGGGCCTGGGAGGCTGGGCACACGAACTCGTCACCGCGCCTTTCGGCACCAGCCGCAATCCCGTCTTCGCCTTGCTGCTGGGCATCGTGAACCTGGCCATGCAATTGGTCGAATTCATCGCCAAGACCGTATCTCACGGCATGCGACTGTTCGGCAACATGTACGCGGGCGAATTGCTGTTCCTGCTGATCGCGCTGCTGGGCGGGGCGTTCACGTTCACGCTAGGCGGGTTCGTCCTGGCGGCGCTGCACATCTTCGCCGGCACGGTCTGGGCGATCTTCCACATCCTGATCATCGTGCTGCAGGCCTTCGTGTTCATGATGCTCACGCTCGTGTACGTGGGGCAGGCCCACGACACGCACTGATTTTTTCCGCAACCAACCAAAGACCCCTAGGAGTCCACAATGAACGTTATCGCTTTTGTCGCCCTTGCCGCCGGCATGATCATCGGCCTGGGCGCCCTTGGTGCCTGTGTCGGCATCGGCGTCATGGGCAGCAAATACCTCGAGTCCGCTGCGCGCCAGCCGGAACTGATGGGTGAGCTGCAGACCAAGATGTTCCTGCTGGTCGGCCTGATCGACGCATCGTTCATCATCGGCGTGGGTATCGCACTGTGGTTCACCACCGCGAACCCGTTCCTGGCGCAGCTCGCGCAAGTCGCAGGCAAGTAAAGCGCGCTGGGTTCTTTTCCCGCCACCTTATGTTGTGCCCGCGCGTGCACCTACCGCGGCGCCAAGGATGAAAAAGTGAGCATCACCAGTACCCTCATCATTCAGATGATCGTGTTCCTGATCCTGGTCTGGTTCACGATGAAGTTCGTGTGGCCGCCGATCGCCACTGCGCTCGACGAGCGCGCCGCCAAGGTGACCGAGGGCCTCGCGGCCGCGGACAAAGCCAAGTCGGAACTGACGGCGGCAAATAGGCGCGTCGAAGAGGAACTCACCCAGGCTCGCAACGAAACCGCGAATCGCCTGGCCGAAGCCGAGCGCCGCGCACAGGCCATCATCGAAGAAGCCAAGGGTCGCGCCACCGAGGAAGGCAACAAGATCGTTGCCGCCGCACGCGCCGAAGCGGACCAGCAGACCGTCAAGGCACGCGAAGCGCTGCGCGAGCAGGTTGCCGCGCTGGCCGTCAAGGGCGCCGAGCAGATCCTGCGCCGCGAGGTCAATGCGGGCGTCCACGCCGAGCTGTTGAACCGCCTGAAGACTGAACTCTGATATGGCCGAACTCGCCACCATCGCACGTCCCTACGCCGAAGCGCTGTTCAATACGGCCAGCGCGGGCGGGCCCTCGCAGCTCGAGATCACTGCTGGATGGCTGGACACGCTCGCGTCGATCGCCGCCGACAGGCAATTGCTGCAGTTCGCCGACAACCCGAAGGTCGCCGACGAACAAGTGTTCGACGTCGTGTCGGGCCTCTCGCCGCTGCCGGAACCCGGCCGCAATTTCCTGCGCATGGTCATCGAGAACGACCGCCTCGCGGCCCTGCCCGAGATCGCGGCGCAATTCCGCGCACGCAAGAACGCGATGGGCGGCGTGTCCGATGCAACCGTCTACAGCGCATTCCCGATCGACGGTCAGCCCCTCGGCGACCTGCAAGCCTCACTGGAAAAGCGGTTCGGCCGCAAGCTGAACCTCACCGTGCACCAGGAAGCCGACTTGATCGGCGGCGTGCGCGTGGTGGTCGGCGACGAGGTGCTGGACACCTCGGTCAAGGCCCGTCTCGAGCAAATGAAAGTCGCGCTGACGGCCTGACAAGAGCCGCTTCGCCTAACCATCCCATAGGAACGAGTCATGCAACTCAATCCCGCTGAAATTAGCGAACTGATCAAGAGCCGGATCGAGGGCCTCGCGGCCAGCGCCGACATCCGCAACCAGGGCACCGTGATCTCGGTCACGGACGGCATCTGCCGCATCCACGGCTTGTCCGAAGCCATGGCCGGCGAAATGCTGGAATTTCCGCCCACGCCGGACGGCACGCCCACCTTCGGCCTCGCGCTGAACCTCGAGCGCGATTCCGTCGGCTCGGTGATCCTGGGCGAATACGAGCACATCTCCGAAGGCGACACCGTCAAGTGCACGGGCCGCATTCTCGAAGTGCCCGTCGGTCCCGAACTCATCGGCCGCGTGATGAACGCACTTGGCCAGCCGATCGACGGCAAAGGCCCGATCAACGCAAAGATGACGGACGTGATCGAGAAGGTTGCGCCGGGCGTGATCGCGCGGCAGTCGGTATCGCAGCCGGTGCAGACGGGCCTGAAGTCGATCGACTCCATGGTGCCGATCGGTCGCGGCCAGCGCGAGCTGATCATTGGCGATCGCCAGACCGGCAAATCCGCGGTGGCCGTCGACACGATCATCAACCAGAAGGGTCAGAACATGACCTGCGTGTACGTCGCCATCGGGCAGAAGGCGTCCACGATCAAGAACATCGTGCGCGCGCTCGAAGCCAACGGTGCGATGGAGTACACGATCGTCGTGGCGGCTTCCGCTTCCGAATCGGCGGCCATGCAGTACGTGTCGGCGTACTCGGGCTGCACGATGGGCGAGTACTTCCGCGACCGCGGACAGGACGCACTGATCATCTATGACGACCTGTCCAAGCAGGCCGTTGCGTACCGCCAGGTCTCGCTGCTCCTTCGCCGCCCGCCGGGCCGCGAAGCTTACCCGGGCGACGTGTTCTATCTCCACAGCCGCCTGCTCGAGCGTGCCGCGCGCGTGAACGCCGACTACGTCGAAGCGTTCACCAAGGGCGCCGTGAAGGGCAAGACCGGGTCACTCACCGCGCTGCCGATCATCGAAACGCAGGCCGGCGACGTTTCCGCTTTCGTTCCGACCAACGTGATCTCGATCACGGACGGGCAGATCTTCCTGGAGACGTCGCTCTTCAACGCCGGTATCCGTCCCGCCATCAACGCGGGTATCTCGGTGTCGCGCGTGGGCGGTGCCGCCCAGACGAACTGGATCAAGGGTTTGTCGGGCGGTATCCGTACCGACCTCGCGCAGTATCGCGAACTCGCGGCCTTCGCGCAGTTCGCCTCCGACCTGGACGCGGCCACGCGCAAGCAGCTCGACCGGGGCGCGCGCGTGACGGAACTGCTCAAGCAGCAGCAGTATTCGCCGCTGCCGATCTCTTTGATGGGCGCGACGCTGTTTGCGGTGAACAAGGGCTATCTCGATGACGTCGACGTCAAGAAGGTTCTCGCGTTCGAGCACGGCATGCACGCGTACCTGAAGGACAGGCACGCTGCGCTTCTGGCTACCATCGAGAAGAACGGCGCCAAGTGGGACAGCAAGCCTGCCAAGGAATCCGACAGCGAAGAAAAGAAGTCGTTCAAGAAGACGTGCATCGACGCCGAAGCCGAGCTGACGGCCGCGATCGAAACCTTCAAGAAAAACTTCGCCTGATCCTGACCGAATAGGAGCCGACTCGTGGCCGCAGGTAAAGAAATCCGGACGAAGATCAAATCGGTGGAGAACACCAAGAAGATCACCAAGGCCATGGAAATGGTCGCGGCGTCCAAGATGCGCAAGGCGCAGGAGCGGATGCGCAATGCGCGTCCGTACAGCGAGAAGGTTCGCAACATCGCCGCCAACCTCGGAAAGGCCAACCCCGAGTACACCCACCCGTTCATGCGCGAGCATGAATCGAAGCTGGCGGGTTTCATCGTGGTGACCACCGACAAGGGCCTGTGCGGCGGCCTGAACACCAACCTGCTGCGCGCCGTCGTCGCGAAGCTGCGTGAGCTGCAGCAGCAGGGCGTGCAGGCGCAGGCCGTGGCCATCGGCAACAAGGGTTTCGGCTTCCTCAACCGCATCGGCGCGCCGGTCGTCTCGCATGCCACGCAGTTGGGCGACACGCCGCACCTCGATCGCCTGATCGGCCCGGTGAAGGTGCTGCTCGACCAGTACGCCGAAGGCAAATTGAACGCCGTCTACCTTTGCTATACGAAATTCATCAACACGATGAAGCAGGAGGCGGTGCTCGAACAATTGTTGCCGCTGTCGGCGGAGAAGATGCAGGCCGAGACGAAGGCCAGCGGCGAACATGGCTGGGACTACATCTACGAGCCGGACGCCCGTGTCGTCATCGACGAGCTGCTGCTTCGCTATGTCGAGGCCCTGGTGTACCAGGCGGTCGCCGAGAACATGGCGTCCGAGCAGTCCGCCCGCATGGTGGCGATGAAGTCGGCCACCGACAACGCAGGCAACCTGATCGGCGAACTCAAGCTGGTCTACAACAAGACGCGCCAGGCAGCGATCACGAAAGAGCTTTCGGAGATCGTGTCGGGCGCGGCAGCCGTCTAGGCGGCCCCGAATACCCGGTTTAAATTTTGGAGAGCAATCAAATGGCTCAGGCACAAGGAAAGATCGTTCAATGTATCGGCGCCGTGGTGGACGTGGAGTTCGCTCGCGACACGATGCCCCATATTTACGATGCGCTGAAGATGGAAGGCTCCGCGCTGACCCTCGAGGTGCAGCAGCAGCTCGGTGACGGCGTCGTGCGCACGATCGCGCTGGGTTCCTCCGAAGGCCTTCGCCGCGGCATGACGGTGTACAACACCGGCGCCGCGATCACCGTCCCGGTGGGCAAGGCGACGCTAGGCCGCATCATGGACGTGCTGGGCAACCCGATCGACGAGCGCGGCCCGGTCGACCAGTCGCTCACCGCGTCGATTCACCGCAAGGCGCCGGCGTACGACGAACTCGCGCCGTCGCAGGAACTGCTCGAGACCGGCATCAAGGTGATCGACCTGATCTGCCCGTTCGCCAAGGGCGGCAAGGTGGGCCTGTTCGGCGGCGCCGGCGTCGGCAAGACCGTGAACATGATGGAACTCATCAATAACATCGCCAAAGCGCACTCGGGGCTGTCGGTGTTCGCCGGCGTGGGCGAGCGCACTCGCGAGGGCAACGACTTCTATCACGAGATGATGGAGTCGGGCGTCGTGAACAGCGACAACCTCGGCGAGTCCAAAGTGGCCATGGTGTACGGCCAGATGAACGAGCCTCCGGGCAACCGCCTGCGCGTGGCGCTCACGGGCCTGACGATCGCCGAATCGTTTCGCGACGAAGGCCGCGACGTGCTGTTCTTCGTGGACAACATCTATCGCTACACGCTGGCCGGCACGGAAGTGTCCGCGCTGCTGGGCCGCATGCCGTCCGCCGTGGGCTACCAGCCGACGCTCGCGGAAGAAATGGGCCGCCTGCAGGAGCGCATTACCTCGACCAAGGTCGGCTCGATCACCTCGATCCAGGCCGTGTACGTGCCTGCGGACGACCTGACCGATCCGTCGCCTGCAACAACCTTCGCTCACCTGGACGCAACCGTCGTGCTCTCGCGCGACATCGCGTCGCTCGGCATCTACCCGGCGGTGGACCCGCTGGATTCGAACAGCCGCCAGGTCGACCCGAACGTCGTCGGCGACGAGCACTACACGACCACGCGTTCCGTGCAAGCGACGCTGCAACGCTACAAGGAACTGCGCGACATCATCGCGATTCTCGGCATGGACGAACTCTCGCCCGAGGACAAGCTGGCAGTCGCGCGTGCTCGCAAGATCCAGCGTTTTCTCTCGCAGCCGTTCCATGTGGCCGAAGTGTTCACGGGCACGCCGGGCAAATACGTGCCGCTCGCCGAGACGATCCGGGGCTTCAAGATGATTGTGGCCGGCGAGTGCGATCACATTCCCGAACAGGCCTTCTACATGGTCGGCACGATCGACGAAGCCTTCGACAAGGCCAAGAAGATTGCCGCGTAACCCACGACAGTCATGGCCGATACCCCCCACACCATCCACGTCGACGTGGTGAGCGCCGAGGAACAGATTTTCTCCGGCGAAGCGCGCTTCGTCGCGTTGCCCGGCGAAGCGGGCGAACTGGGCATCTACCCGCGGCACACGCCCCTCATCACGCGCGTGAAGCCGGGTTCGGTACGCATCGAGAAAGCCGACGGCGCCGAGGAGTTCATCTTCGTGGCCGGCGGCATCCTCGAAGTGCAGCCGACCAAGGTCACCGTGCTGTCCGACACCGCCATACGCGGCAAGGACCTGGACGAAGAAAAGGCCAACGGGGCCAAGCGTGCCGCCGAAGAGGCGCTGAAGAACGCGAAGAGCGATATCGATATCGCCAAGGCCCAGTCGGAACTGGCCATTGCCGCTGCCGAAATGGCGGCGCTGCGCCGGTACATCCGCAAGAAATAAGAACGCGCTAAAAACCCGCGCCCTAAGCCCCGC
>DATJJL010000490.1:0-18159 GCA_035492155.1 Ramlibacter sp.
CCGGGGAAGATGTTGTAGCTGCCCAGCAGCGCGCGCGGCGCGACGCCGGACATCGCATAGGTCGTGACGCCGTTCACCGGGGCGGGCGTGCCGAAGTTGCACGCCACCGTGCCGGCGACGTGCGTGCCGTGGTCCTGCACGGGCGCGGCCGTGTAGCCTTGCTGCGGCGTGCGATTGCTGAACACCTTGGCGACGATCACCTTGTTGTTGGTGTAGTGCTGGTCGCCGAGCGTCTGTTGCGCGGGATAGCCCGCGTCGCTGAAACAGGGGTTCGTGATGTCGATTCCCGTGTCGACGATCGCGACCTTCACGCCGGCGCCTGCGTTCGCCGAGCCGCCGTTTTGCGCCCACGCCTGCGGCGCGGAGATGAGTGCGCTGTCGGGGTCCGTCGCCGTCGGGTAATAAAGGCCCTCGTATTGCGCGGTGGACACCATCGGCGTCGCGGACACTTGCCCGAGCGACGCGCCATTCAATTGCACCGACACCGCGTTCAGCGAGATGTCGAATTCACCGGTGACCTTCGCCTGCGGCACGTTCGCATGCAGCCAGGCCTTGTAGTCGTTGCGCAGCTTGGAGAGTTGCGCGCGATAGGACTTCACGCCGCTGTTGTTGAAGTCGATCTTCTTGCCCTGTGCGGGATGCGTCTTCACGTAGGTGGAGAGCGGATCGCCCGCAAGCTGCACGATGGCTGTCGATGTGTCCTGCGCAGGTCGGTTGGCCTGCGTGCCATCGCTGGCGTTCGACGACGCGGCGAGCACTGGCGCTGCCGCGATGGCGGTGCAGGCGAGGATCGCCAGCCGCAATACTGTGGGACGGAAGATCATGGTGTGGTCCTGTTCCATGAAGGTGCAGCGTTGCCGGATGGGCGGCGCGCACCGGGTTGCGGGAACGCGCAAGGCTAGGTAGGTGCCTCAGCGTTGTCAATCGAGGCGCACCCGGAAATGCTCAGCTTGGTCGTAACGATTCGTTCCACTCGCGTGTCCACGTGGCCAATGCTTCGGCGGCGTTTCCATCGCGGTGCGATAGACCCAGCACGCCCGCCGCATGGTTGAGCGCGCGCAGCGGTGCGGAGGTGTCCAGCGCCTGCGCGCCGTTCTGCTTGGACAGCTTCTCGCCGTTCGAGCCGAGCACGAGCGGCGTATGCACGTAGCGCGGCGTCGGCACCTGCAGCGCGCGCTGAAGCTGAACCTGCCGCGCCGTGTTGTCCGCGAGGTCCTCGCCGCGCACGATGTCCGTCACGCCTTGATCGGCGTCGTCGACGACGACTGCGAGCTGATAGGCCCACAGGCCGTCGGCGCGCTTGAGCACGAAGTCACCGACGTCGCGCTCGACATCCTGCGATATGTCGCCAAGCCGCGCATCATGCCAATGCACGATGCCGGGCTCGACACGGAATCGCCATGCGCGCGGGGCGCGGCCGTGAAGGCCACTGCGGCACGTGCCGGGGTACACGAGCTCGCCATGCCGCCGGTGCGGGCGGCCGAGCGCGGCGAGCGCCTGCTCGATGTCCTTGCGCGAGCAGGCGCACGGATACGCGCGATGCGATTGCACGAGCGCGTCGAGCGCTCGCTGGTAGAGATCCCCTCGAGCCGACTGCCGCACCGGCTCCCCGTCGGGGACCAGCGAGCAATCCTGCAGTTGCTTGAGGATGATTTCCGCGGCGCCGGGAACACAGCGCGGTGTGTCGACGTCTTCGATGCGAACCAGCCAGCGGCCGCCATGCGCGCGCGCATCGAGCCAGCTTGCCAGCGCGGCGACGAGCGAGCCCGCGTGCAGCGGCCCGGTGGGCGAGGGCGCGAAGCGCCCGGTGTATTTCATTCGGGCGAGTAGTGACGCGTCAGCAGCGCGCGACGCGTCGCCGGGCTTTCGAGTTGCTTCAGCCACCACTGCAACGCGCGGCCGGGGCTGGCGCTGGCGCGCCATGCGTAGCTCAGGCGCACGATGCGCGCGCTGCGTGCGGCTTCCTTCACCACCAGCGTGCCCTGTTCGATATAAGGCCGCGCCATCGGCTCGGGCACGAAGCCCGCGCCCAATCCGCGCAGTTGTGCGTCGACCTTGGCGCGCATCGTGCCGACGGTGAGCACGTCCTGGCCGGCGAGCAGCCCATAGGTGAGCGCGGTGCCTTGCTGCACGGAGTCGGCCACCGCGATCGCGCGATGCTTCATCCGCATCTCGTCGGTGATGGGCACCTTGGCTTTCGCAAGCGGATGGTGCGGTGCCACCGCGAAGACGAACAGCACTTCGCCGAGCGGCGCGCTGTGGATGTCGGGCGTGGTGCCCGGGTCCATCGGGACGCCGATCGCAAGATCGGTCTTGCCCGATGTCAGCGCTTCGAGAGTGCCGCCGAGCACCTCGTCGCACAGGCGAAGCCGCGTGGTCGGCGCGAGTTCGAAGAAGGCCTGCGCGAGCTCCATCATCGTCGGCTGCGCGATGACCGTATCGACGGCGATCGCAAGCTGCGATTCCCATCCCGTCGCGACGCGCTGCACGCGATGGGCCACGGCGTCGATCTCCTGCAGCAGACGTGCACCTTCTCGCAACAGCTCGGCGCCCGCGTCGGTGAGCTTCGCCTGCCGCGAGCTGCGATCGAAGAGCAGCACGTCGAGCGCATCCTCGATCTGGCGGATGCGATAAGTCACTGCGCTGGGCACCAGGCCCAGCTCGCGCGCGGCGGCCGCGAAGCTGCCGGCCCGCGCGACGCTTTGCAGCATCGAGAGGGCATCGGGCGTGAGGACTTCGCGGGGGCTGGTCACGGCTGGGGCTGCAACTTCAGAATTTTTGAATGATGCCATCAAAGCCGGGAAGTTCTCCGACACGATCCTCAGGTCAACATTCGCACCATTGAATCAAGAAAGGTGCTCGATGCTCCAAGTGCGCAAATCGCGCGACCGCGGCTACGCGGACCACGGGTGGCTCAAGTCGTTCCACAGTTTCTCGTTCGCCGATTACTACGATCCCGACCACATGGCCTGGGGCAACCTGCGCGTGATCAACGAGGACCGCATCGCGCCGGGCACGGGCTTCGGCACGCACGGCCACCGCGACATGGAGATCATCAGCTACGTGCTGGAGGGCAACCTGGCGCACAAGGACAGCATGGGCAACATCAAGGGCATCCCGCCCGGCGACGTGCAGCGCATGAGCGCAGGCAACGGCGTCATGCACAGCGAGTTCAACCACGCGCCCGACGAAACCACCCACTTCCTGCAGATCTGGATCGAGCCGAACACGCGCGGCATCCCGGCAAGCTACGAGCAGAAGACCTTCGGCGAGGAACAAAAGCGCGGGCGCCTGCGCCTTGTCGCTTCGCCGGACGGCGCCGAAGGATCGGTGCTGATCCATGCGGATGCCCGGGTGTGGGCGGGGCTTTTCGACGGCAACGAGAATGCCGCGCTGCAACTGGACGCCACGCGCAAAGGCTACGTTCACGTCGTGCGCGGGGACGTCGAAGTGAATGGGCAGAAGCTTTCCGCGGGCGACGCGGCGCTGCTCGAAAAGGAATCGCGGGTTACGCTGTCGGCGGGGCGCGATGCGGAAGTGCTGGTCTTCGATCTCGCGGACCGGTGAAGTCACCAATCAAGACACAAGGAGTCGAACAGATGTACCGGAACAATGAAAACGCAGCGTCGGACGCGCTGGCCCTGTTGGGACGATTGCTGATTGCATACCTGTTCGTTCCCTCCGGCTTCGGCAAGCTGATCGGCTTCGCGGGAACGGTGGGCTACATCGCGAGCAAGGGCGTGCCGCTGCCCGAAGTGTGCGCGGCCATCGCCGTCTTCGCCGAGCTGGTACTCGGGCTTGCGCTCCTTTTCGGTTGGAAGGCACGCTGGGCTGCGCTCGGCATGGCGATTTTCATCGCCGTGATCTCGCCGATCTTCCACAACTTCTGGGCCGCGCCCGAAGCGCAGTTGATGATGCAGAAGCTGAACTTCACGAAGAACATGGCGATCATGGGCGGCCTGCTCGCGTTCGCGGCCTTCGGTGCGGGGCGCTTCAGCCTCGATGCACGCGGCGCCGAGCGCACGGGGCGCATGCAGCGCGCATGATCGAGTTGACGCTCACCGGTCACGAGAAGGATCTCGGCGGCGGCTTCGTCGTGCGCCGTGTCCTGCCCGCCGCGGCCCGGCGAAGCGTCGGCCCTTTCATCTTCTTCGACCACTTCGGCCCGGTGACGGAAACGCCGGGCCGCGCGCACGACGTGCGGCCGCACCCGCACATCGGGCTCGCGACGGTGACGTACCTGTTCGACGGCGCGATGATGCATCGCGACAGCATCGGCAGCGTGCAACTCATCGAGCCGGGTGCGATCAACTGGATGACAGCCGGACGAGGCATCGTGCATTCGGAGCGCAAGCCCGATCATCTCGTCGATGTCACGTACCCGGTGCACGGCCTGCAGTTGTGGACGGCCCTGCCGATCTCGCATGAAGAAGATGAGCCGTCTTTCGCGCACACACCCGCCTCGGAGATTCCGCAGATCGATCTCGATCGAGCGCAGGTGCGTGTTCTGGTCGGCTCGGCCTTCGGTGCAAGCTCGCCCGTGCGCGCGTTTTCGCAAACCCTGTACCTCGACGTGAAGCTCGAAGCCGGCGGCGCGATTGACTTGCCCGCACTCGTGCCCGAGATGGCTGTCTACCCGGTGCAAGGCGACGTGATCATCGATGCCGCGACCTTGAGAGCCGGCACGATGGCCGTGCTGCACGCAGGCTCGGTGACGAAGGTGCACGCGCAAGGCCCCGCGCGATTCGTCGTGGTCGGCGGCGAGCCGCTCGATGCCTACAGGCACATGTGGTGGAACTTCGTCTCCAGCCGCAAGGAACGCCTCATCGAGGCCAGCGAACAATGGCAGGCGATGCGCATGGGCCGCGTGCCGGGCGATGACGAGTTCATCCCGCTGCCGCCCACGCGCTTTACGCCGCCGGAGCCTCGGTCGTAGATAACGAGTCCGCGGCCAGCGCCACGCGTTCGTCGAACACAAAGCACTTCCCGCGGAAGTGCGCGCCGCCGGTTTCCTCGAAGTATTTGAGGATGCCGCCGTCGAGCTGCCACACGTTTTCAAGGCCCGCGCCCTGCATGTAGATCGCGGCCTTCTCGCAGCGGATGCCGCCGGTGCAAAAGCTGATCACCGTCTTGCCTGCGAGCTCGTGCTTGTGCGCGTCGAGCATCGCCGGGAATTCGCTGAACTTCGTCAATCGCCAGTCGATCGCGCCTTCGAAGGTGCCGTGATCGACCTCGAATGCGTTGCGAGTGTCCAGCGTGACGACGGGGCGGCCCGCGTCGTCGCAGCCTTGCGCGAGCCAGCGCGCGGCGGTGCGCGCATCGAGGGCGGGTGCGCGCTCGTCGGCAGGGCGGATCGCCGGATGGTTCATGCGGATGATCTCGCGCTTGACCTTCACGAGCAGCTTGCGGAACGGCTGCGAAGCAGAATCGCTTTCCTTGAATTCCATGCCGGCGAATCGCGTATCGCTGCAAAGATCTGCGATGAACGCGCGAACATCGCCGTGCGCACCAGCGAGGAAAAGGTTAATGCCTTCGGCTGCCAGGAGGATCGTTCCCTTGAGGTCCAGTGCACGCGCCTTCGCGAGCAGCGACTCGCGCAAAGCGGGCGCGTCTGCAATCTCGACGAAGCGGTAGGAGGCGATGTTCAGGACGGAATTCACGGCAACCACCATTTTAGGAAACCTACAATGGCTGGATGTTCTGCCACCTGCGCCTGCATACGGAATTTTCCATCGTCGACGGCACGAACCGCATCGACGAGATCGTGGCAGCGGCGGCCGCCGACAGGCAGCCCGCCCTTGCGATCACCGACCTCAACAACCTCTTCGGCGCCATCAAGTTCTACAAGGCCGCGCGTTCGGCGGGCGTGAAGCCGCTCGTCGGCGCGGAGATCTTCCTGCAGGGGCTCGCGAAGGACGCCGCTGTGCTCTCGCGCGTGCTGGTGCTCGTGCAGAACCGGCAGGGCTACCTCAATTTGTGCGAACTCCTCGCACGCGCGTGGACGAAGAACGTCGTCAAGGCACACGCAGCCTGCAAGCTCGAGTGGCTGCGCGAACTCGGCGAAGGCCTCATCGTGCTTTCGGGCGCGCAGGCCGGGCCCGTGGGGCAGGCGCTGGTGCAAGGCGATGAGCAGCGCGCGAGCGAAGCGGCGCTGGCGCTCGCGGCGATCTTTCCGCATCGCTTCTACATCGAGATTCAACGCGCGGGCCGCAACGACGATGAAGTGCATGTCGCGCATGCGGTGCAGCTCGCCGCGCGACTGAACTTGCCGGTGGTGGCGACGCACCCGGTGCAATTCACGAAGGAAGACGACTACGAAGCGCACGAGGCGCGCGTTTGCATCTCCGACGGCGAGATTCTCGGCAACCCGCGGCGCGTGCGACGCTTCACGCACGACCAGTGGTTCAAGCCGCAGGCCGCGATGGAAGAACTCTTCGCCGATGTGCCGTCGGCCGTTGCGAACACGCTGGAGATCGCCAAGCGCTGCAACCTCGTGCTCGATCTCGGCAAGCCGCAGCTGCCGGCTTTCCCCACGCCGAACGGCATGCCGATCGAGGAGTACTTCCGCTTCGCGTCGCACGAGGGGCTGAAGGAGCGCATGCTCCATCTCTATCCCGACCCGGCCAAACGCGAAGCGCAGATGCCGCGCTACGTGCAGCGGCTCGAGTTCGAGATCGAGACCATCCTGAAGATGAAGTTCCCCGGGTACTTCCTCATCGTGGGCGACTTCATCAACTGGGCGAAAGCAAACGGCTGCCCGGTGGGCCCGGGCCGCGGATCGGGCGCGGGCTCGCTCGTCGCGTATTCGCTGAAGATCACCGATCTCGATCCGCTCGAATACGAGCTTCTGTTCGAGCGCTTCCTCAACCCGGAGCGCGTGTCGATGCCCGACTTCGACATCGACTTCTGCCAGGCCAATCGCGATCGCGTCATCGACTACGTGAAGGACAAATACGGCAAGGACGCCGTGAGCCAGATCGCGACCTTCGGCACGATGGCCGCGCGCGCTGCGATTCGCGACGTGGGCCGTGTGCTCGACATGAGCTACACCTTCTGCGACGGCATCAGCAAGCTCATCCCGAACAAGCCGGGCCAGCACATCACGATCGCCGATGCCATCAAGCAGGAGCCGCTTCTCGCCGATCGCTACGACAAGGAAGAAGACGTCAAGACGCTGGTCGATCTGGCGCAAAAGCTCGAGGGCCTGACGCGCAACGTCGGCATGCACGCGGGGGGCGTGCTCATCGCGCCGGGCAAGCTCACCGATTTCACGCCGCTCTACCAGCAGCCCGGCAGCGAATCGGCGGTGAGCCAGTACGACAAGGACGACGTCGAGGCGGCGGGCCTGGTGAAGTTCGACTTCCTGGGTCTTGCGACGCTCACGATCCTGGAAATCGCGAAGGACTTCATTCACGCGCGTCACCCGGACCAGAAGGACTTCGCCTTCGAGAACATCGCGCTCAATGACGCGGAGACCTACAAGCTCTTCGCCGACGGCCGGACCGAAGCCGTGTTCCAGTTTGAATCGCGCGGCATGCAAGGGATGCTTCGCGACGCGAAGCCCACGCGGCTTGAGGATCTCGTCGCGCTGAACGCGATGTTCCGCCCCGGCCCGATGGAGAACATCCCGTCGTTTTGCGCGCGCAAGAACGGCCGCGAGGATGTGCTCTATCCGCATCCGCTGCTCGAGCCGGTGCTGTCCGAGACCTACGGCATCATGGTCTACCAGGAGCAGGTGATGCAGGCCGCGCAGATCCTGGGCGGCTATTCGCTGGGCGGCGCCGACTTGCTGCGCCGCGCGATGGGCAAGAAAAAAGCGGAGGAGATGGCGCAGCACCGCGAGATCTTCCGCAAGGGGTCGGCCGAAAAGAACATCAGCGAAGACAAGGCCGACGAGATCTTCGACTTGATGGAGAAATTCGCGGGCTACGGCTTCAACAAGTCGCATGCTGCTGCATATTCGCTGCTCGCGTATCACACGGGGTGGCTCAAGGTCCACTACACCGCCGAGTTCTACTGCGCGAACATGACGGTGGAAATGGACGACACCGACAAGCTGCGCGTGTTGTTCGAGGACGCGGAAGACTTTGGCATCGAGTTCGAGCCGCCCGACATCAACCGCGGCGTCTACCGATTCGAGCCCGTGAGCGACAAGGTGATCCGCTACGGCCTGGGCGCCGTGAAGGGCACGGGCCAGCAGGCGATCGAAGCGATCGTCGCCGCACGCGAAGAAGGCGGGCCGTTCAAGTCGCTCTACGACTTCTGCTGCCGGGTGGACCGCACGCGCATCAACAAGCGCACGGTCGAGGCGTTGATCAAGGCCGGCGCATTCGACGCATTGCAGCTCAATCGCGCATCACTCGTCGCGTCGATCGATCGCGCTTTCGATTTTGCGAACGCGGCCGAAGCGAACGTGAACCAGGGCGGCCTTTTCGACGCGCATGATTCGCACGCGGCCAGCACGCAGGAGCCGCCGCTCGTCGATGCGCTGCCGTGGGGCGTGAAGGAGCGCCTGACCTGCGAGAAGACAGCAGTCGGCTTTTATCTTTCGGGCCATCTCTTCGACGAGGTGGCCCTGGAAGTGCGCCGCTTCGTCAAGCGGCAGATCGACGACCTGATCGACTCGCGCGAGCCGCAATTGCTCGCGGGCATCGTGAACGACTTCCGCGTGATCAACGGGCAGCGCGGCAAGCTGGGCCTCTTCAAGCTCGATGACAAATCGGCCGTCATCGAATGCACTGCGGATGAAGCCGTGATCAACACGCATCGCAATTTGCTCAAGGACGACGAGCTCATCATCGTGCAAGGCAAGCTGCAGCCCGATCGCTTCAGCGGCGGCTTTCGCCTGAATGTGCAGCAGGTGTGGGATCTCGCCACCGCGCGTTGCCGCTTCGGCAAATTCCTGCGTGTTGCAGTGAACGGCCGTGCTCCGGACGTGAAGAGCATCCTGCGCGACTTTCCGCCGCGCACCGAGCGCACGGAGCAAGGCGACCTGCAGCGCGGCTTGCCGGTGCGGCTTTCGCTCAGGCGCGATGGCGCGCAGGCGGAGTTGCAGCTCGGCGACGAAGCGAAGTTCTTCCCGAGCGACGCCGCGCTCGCGAGCTGGATGGCGCAGGCCGACCAGGGCCTCGCGCAAGTGGTCTACGAAGGCTGAGCCGCTCTGGTGGGCGCAGTGAGCTTCAGGAGATTGATAGCTCCGCGCCGGAAGGTCTCGTTCTTGTAATTCGGCAAGTGCGACTGCAAGGTCTTCAAGACCCTCGCACGTTGATCCGGCGCCAGCGCGGGCCAGTGGTTGTGCAAGGCGACAAGAAATGCTGCCGCGCCGGGCTGCGAGCACAAGGCCGCTTCGTCGAAGACGCTCATGAAAAGATCGAAGCGCGTTGCGTTCCACACGGGTTCTGTCGGGTCGACCCTCGTGCGCATGATCGAATCGGGCAGGGCGTTGATCAGCTGCGCCCTGTCGTCGTCGGTCAATGGCACCAGGATTTTCACGACCTTTTTGAACGCGCGCCGGATGTAGCTGTCCCTTTCTTGCGGGTCTTCGGGCAGGTTGCGCGGATCGAGGAGCCATTGCGGCTCGAATCTGCGCCGGAACGCCTCCGATGTGAGCTCGGCCCTTCGTTTGTTGAGTTCGGTCGTGGGCACGGGGACGTTGTGCGTGAGTTGCCAGGGAATGAAAAGGCTCAGCGATGAACCGGAGGCGTGCGCCGCGATATGGACGCGCGAGGGCGGCAAGCCCTGGTGAGCGGCCAGATGCATGTAGCCCATCAGCACGCTGTCTTTCAGGTGCGGGCTGCGCGGCTGCGCTGCCCCCTGGCTCCAGACCGGAAGCCGCTTGAGAAGCTGCTGGGCGTCCAGCTGCATGAGCAACTGGATGGCTTTGTAGCGCGCTGCGTCGTCAATCTTTGAAGCTTCGGCACACGCCATCGCAACAGTCCAGATGAGTGTCTTCATTTCCTGCTGCCTGGTGGCTGTCATGCGCGGCAGCCAGCTGCGAAACCGCGAGAGCGCATCGATCCACGCGTGGCTTCCGGCGCGCGCCATCAGTGCGCGGTTGCGAATGCCCGAGATGAGAAAGCGTGCAAGCTCCTCGAGCCAGTCATTCCGCACGCAAATGTCGAAGAGCTCCCACGGCACCGCGCGAATCGCGACCTCGTCTTTCGTTTCGATGGCCTGCTCGATGGTGGCCTGGCTGTGGCTCAAGGTCCTGACAAGCAAAAGGTTCGGCTGGTTCGCATTCGTCACCGTCTTCGGCGGTGTCACTGCGGGCGCCGAAGCATCGTCCACGATGTGGACGGTCAGTGCGCTGTACACGGCACGCTGTGCAGCATGGGCCTCGAAGAGGTGCGTCAGGGCTTGCGCGATCTCGCCTGCAAGCTCGGTGTTCCGCGACGGCGAGGCCGCATGCGAGAAAGCTTCGTGCCAGCGCTCGAAGACAGCCTTGGCGGTTGCGAAAGGGAAGCTCGCGACGATGGTGACCACGATCTCGTGGTTCCGCGCGAGCAGCTCGCCTTGCCGCATGAGCAAATCGCACAGTTGATCTCTTGCAGGCGCGGGGAGGTAGCCGAAATTTTTTCCGGTGGCCTCGATGAAGCCGGTGATGCCGGGCTCAGCGCATAACGCCTTGTTGCCCAGCACTTTGATGAACACCGACAGGCGCGCGTCCGTCCACACGGGTTCACCTTGCAGTCGCGTCGCGATGACCGCCTGTGCCAGTGCGCTCAGCGTGAGGTCGCGGCGCTTGGGTGGGAGAAATTCGAGTTCATCGATGACCGAGCTGCAGACCTCTTGCAGCCTTCGGTCGCGATCCGGTTGGCCCGCGGGCAGCGAGCCCAGAAGCGACGGCATCAGGTAGTCGGTGTCGACGAGCGGCGGGATGGCCTGCAGTGCAGCGAGGAAATCCGCGAAAGGCATTTGCAGTTCGACCTGCAGCGGCGGATCGAGCTGGTCGAGAAGCAGCGACGTCGATGGTGCGCCACCCTCGCCTTGACTCTCGCAAGCTTCCAGTTCGCCGTAGCTTCGCAGCCCCATCAGCGCACACGCCATCAGGTCCGGCATCGCGTGGGCGAATGCTTCTTCGGCCCAGCCCTTGAAGATGTCGAGCGCCTCTGCCGGCCCGAGTGCACAGCTGATCCAGTGCACGGCCATGAATTGCAGCGGCGCGATGTCGCTGCCCGGAATGATCGACCTCACCACCTGGTGGGCCGCTTCCAGCACGCGCGCCTTGTGATCGCCGCTCAGTCGATCGCCATGGGCGATCAGGACTTCGAAGAAGGTATGGCCGCCCGCATTGAAGATCAGCTCGTCTTCAACGGTGGAAACGAGGAGCTCGGCGAGCTCGCGGTCCCACGTTGCGTCGCCCGCTTTGGGCGCGAGTTGCCATGGCACGCTCCACATCGCCCCGATGTCTCCTGTGTCCACGGCTGCGGCCAGGCGCGCGCGGCAAGTGTCCACAAGGCGTGGTTGGCTCGGCCCGGCCGGCAGGTGCGGTGGAGTGCGCCGGAAAGCCGTGTTCGTTGAAGCAGGATGCTGAAGGGCGAGAGTGAGATTCATCGGTGTCCGTGCGCGAAGCACACGATGATAGGAGCGCCTTGCTCCATACCAATGGCTCTCATCCCCGCAGCGGAATCTCCAGCCTGAACATCGCGCCTTGGCCCGGGCCGTCGCTGTGCGCGGTGAGCGTGCCGCCCATCTCCATGATCGCGACGGCGGCGCTGTGCAGGCCGAAGCCGTGCCCGGTCATCTTCGTGGTGAAGCCATGCTTGAAGAGGCTGGAAAGATGTTCGGGCGCGATGCCGTGACCGCTGTCGCGCACCGTGATGGTCAACCGCGGGCTCGCTTCGTCGCCGCCCAGTCGCGCGCCGAGCGTGAGCTTGCGATCGGTGCTGGCCGCCATCGCCTCGTGCGCATTGGCAACGAGGTTCACCAGCACCTGCAACAGCCGTGATCTGTCCACCGCAATCTCCGCCGGCACGTCGTCGTCCCGCTCGATCGTCGTGCCCGGCGCGACGGAGGCTTCGGTCAGCTGCAGCATCTCGTCGAACATCTCGCTCACGGATATCGATTCCCTCAGCCCCGACTTGCCGGCCAGCGTCTGCTGGCTGCGCACGACGGCCGCGATGTGTTCGACGCTGAGCGACAGGCTCTGCACGTCGCGCAATGCATCTTCGCGTTCCTCGCGCAATTTCGCGGCGAGCTCGTCGAGGTATTTGACCAACACCTTGCCGCGCGGATCGGTCGCAATGAAGTCGGGAAGCCTCTCGCCTTGTTGCTTCATCAGCTCCACGGCGCGCGTGAGGCCTTCGGAGCGCGAGCTGTAGATGCGTTCCTTCAATCCGCCGGTGGCAACGGTGACGGAGTTGAGCACGTTGCCCACGTTGTGCAGCACGTTGGTCGCGATCTGCGCCATGCCGGATCGATGCGCCGTGGCCACCAGCTCGCCTTGCAGTTTTTCGATCTCCTCGGTGCGTTCGCGAACGCGTTCTTCCAGGTGGTCGTTCAACTGCGCGTTGGACAGCGACACGGCCAGCTGCCCGGCGATGAGCATCACGGCGTCCAGGCGTTGCGCGCCGAACGCTCCGCGCGCCACGGAATTCTCCAGAAACAACACCGCGCGCATGGCGCCCTGGCCCCTGACCGGCACCAGCAACAGCGAGGAGGCGCTGCGGCCTGCGAAATACTCGTCATGCGCGAATCGGTCGTCCTGCGATATATCGGGCACCTGCAGCGTCTCGTCCAGGTGCTCGATCGGGCGCAGGATGGAAACCGGCAGCAGCCCCTGGCTTGCAGCTTCGGCGACGGGGATCATGCGCAATTCGTCAGCGGCGTTGTCCAGCAACAGCCAGCGGTCCTCGAACGCGACGACCAGCGACACGCGCGTGGCACCGGTGAGCGCGGCCAGCACGTGCGTGACGCGTGACGCCAGGTCGCGCATCGTGCGCTGCGAGCTGATGGCCTGCGACGCGCGCAGGATGCCCAGCAGGTCCAGCATGTCCGAAGACGGCGCACCGCTTTGCAATTGCGTGGGCGACGATGAACGGCCCAACCAGCTCGATGCACGTCGCAGCGACGGATATGCGTCGTCCATGAGGCGAACCTTCGCCGCCGCACCCCAGTCGGCATAGAGCTCTCGCGCTTCGGCCATGAGGCGGGTTCCGGCATCCTCCATCCCGACGCGCAGGTAGAACTGCGCCGCGCGCTCGGCGATCAAGGCCTTGTGCCAGGGGCGGCGACGGTGGCGCGCTTCGGTTCGCGCCGCATCGAAGGCCACGGCGGCATTCCATGTGTCGTTCAACACGCTCGCCTCTTCCGCGCGGACCAGATGCGCGAGGTGCAGGAAATTCGCGCGCTGGTCTGCAGCACGCGCGTCGAGGAAAGCGCGGCACTTGCCCAGCAGATCCAGGCGTTCTGCGCGGTGGACATCCGGTTCGCGGCGCAGCTGCTCCGCACAACGCAGTGCCACACGGGCATATTCGGGCGCGTAAAAGATGATGGCGTGCTCCAGGCCCAGGGAGTCACCTTCCCGCCATGCGGACAAAGGCAAAGGAAGGGTCTCGCGCCGGAGCATGGCATCCATGTCGCCAAAAATGAGATCGGCGTGCGCGCGCCAGAGGTCATCGGTTGTGAGCAGGGAACCGGGCAGGCCGGCGCGAAGGTGCGCGTCGTTCAGCTCGATCTCGTCCAGCGACTTGCCGCGCAGCAATCGGACCCAGCGCCGCCTGAGCATCGCTTGTGCCACCCAGGGGGCGTGACCCGCGCGCTGCGCCGTCTCGATGGCGATGTCGAATTCCGCTTCGGATGCTTCGAGCGATTCGCATTCGAGCAGCCAGTTTCCGAGGCGGCGCGATGCGTACGACGCTGCCTGGTTGTCCCCGGCGGCCTGCAGGGCCTGGCGCAACTGTGCGAGTTCGTCCGCGCAGTCTTCAAGCGGCTGGAACCAGTAGCACATGCTCAGGAAACTGGACCGCATCCTCGTCAGCGAGATCGCGGGAAAGCCGCAAGCGCGAGATGTGTCCAGCACGTGGGTCCCAAGCTCGAAAGCCGCGCGAAAGTCCTGCGTTGCATTGGCCAGCATGGGCGCAAAAATCATGAGCGGCGCTGCGAGCAGCGGCGTGGCACCTTCGAGGGACCACAGGCGAAGCGATTCGAGACGCGCCCAGGTCGAGCCCAGGCTTCCACCGATCACGTCCTTGGCCACCTGCGAGATCACCAATGCCTTCGCCACGGTGCGCGGGTCCGTCGCGGTTCGGATGGGGGCGCACCGGCCTTCACGCAAGTCCCGCAGCCAGTGCACGACGCCCTGCAGTCCCGCGGCAAGCGGCTCTTCGCCAAAGTCGCGCGGCACGTGAACGCCCAGGCGAGCGAGCAGCTCGCGGCAAAGGGCCAGCGCCTCGTCGCGACGGCCCCGGAATTCCAGGCTGCGGACCTGCATCGATGTCGCGGCGGCGAGCCGCACCGGGTCGTCGATGCGCGACGTCAGCAACGCATACAGCGAATCGACTTCTTCGAGCCGGCCCAGGATGACAAGAGCGGCATGCCGCTCGATGACGATTTCCTCGTGCAGCGCAGGTTGGCCCCTGGGAACCAGGTCCTCGGCCCTGGCCAGGTAGTTCTCCGCCAGTTCCGTCATGCCGCGCAACGTCAGTGACCTTGCGACACCCAGCCACATGCGCGCAACGGATTCGCGCTCCGCCGGCTCGATCACGAAGCCGGCGCATTCGAGGTATTGCCCCGCGGCTTCCGCTTCCGAGCCAACAGCCGCGAGCCGGCGTGCCATCGCAAGACGCAGGCGGCCGCGTGCGTCTTCGTCGAGCGCCGTGAAGACGGCCTGCTGGATCAGGTCATGGCGGAACTGGACGGAATCGCCGCCGTACGGATCGAACACGATCAGGTCGTCGTCGGCCGGCTCGTGCAGCAGCGCGCGAAGCTCGTCGGGCTCCAGCACGGTCGCGTCTTGCAAAAGCCGCATGTCCACGGGTGTTCCCAGGCAGCTCATGGCCTGGAGCACCGCGCGCGCATCGTGGGGGAGCTGTCCGATGCGGCCCAGCAGCCGCTGCGAAAGTGTTCCGGCGCTGACGAATCCGCGGATCGCGCGCGGCGAATCCCACTGCCAGCCGCCCTGCGTCAACCGCAGGACACCATCGTCGCGCAGCGCATTGACAAGCTCCAGCACTTCCAGCGGATTGCCCGAGGTGATTTCGCCGAGCACGTCCGCGAGGTCGCGGGCCCGGGAATGCGGCACGCGCAACACGCCCACCACCAACTCCGCGAGCGCGTCGCGCGAAAGGCCGCGCAGCAAGATTTTCTCGGGCGCGCGGGGCAATGCAGCCCATCTTGCCAGCGCCGCTGTCAGTGCATGCGCGTCGGTGCCGGGCTCCCGATGCGCGCCGACCAGCAGCAGTCCTTCCAGATCGGGCTCCTGCATCACACGATCGAAGATCCGCAGCGAGATTGCTCCGGCCCACTGCAGGTCGTCCAGTGCGAGAACGACCGGCCTCTGCGCGGACGCGACAAGCCGCAGCACTTCCACGCTCGCGCGCAACATCGCCTGCTCGGCCTGGTCGGCGTCGACAGTCGCAGGCGGCGGCCCTGAAGATCGATCGTTGAATTCAGGAAGCAGTGCAGCCGCACCCGGATTGCCGAGCAGATAGGCGACCAGGCGTTCGCGCTCGGCGATCCTGTCGTTGTCGCCCGCGGAAAGCAGCTGCCGCGCGAGCGATCGAAGCGCCTGGCTCATGCCGCCGGCCGTGGCGGATTGCTTCTGGTATTGGTCGAATTTGCCGTACAGGAAAAGGCCGCCGGCCGCCTGCACGCGCGTGCGAAGCTCTTGCAGCAACGCACTTTTGCCGACGCCCGGGCCGCCTTCGATGAGCAGCGTTCGCCGGGTCGACGACAGCGCGTGTTCCAGGCATTGCTCGATGACATGAATCTCGTCGGCGCGCCCCACCAGGCGGGCCGGCGCCGTGAGCCGCACCGCAAAGTCGAGTTCGCCGATCGAGAAGGGTTTTTCGCGATCGGTGCGCAGGCGCCGAAGGTCGTGCGCGAGTCCTTCGGCGCTCTGGTATCTGTGCTCGGGGTCTTTCGCGAGCAGGCGCAAGATGATGTCCGACAGCGCCGCGGGAATCGCCGGGTCGGCCGCCGAAGGCGCGATGGGCTCACGCGCGAGATGGTCGTGCATCAGCTCGAGCGGGTCGGTGCTCTGGAAGGGCGGGCGCCCCGTTGCGAGCTCGTAGAGCGTGGCACCCAGCGAATAAAGGTCGGCGCGGTGATCCACGCCGCGCGCCGTTCGGCCGGACTGCTCCGGCGATGCATAACCCAGCGTGCCGGTCGCACCGGTCGATGCGCGCACTTGCGGACCCGCTGCGGATTGCGCAAGCGCGAAATCGATCAGCGTCGGCGCCGAAAGTGGCTGCAGCGACTTCAGCATGATGTTGGAAGGGCAGATGTCGCAGTGCGTGACACCCGCTCGATGGATCGAGGCAAGCGCGCGAGCCAACTGCTCGCCCAACAGCATGACGTCGTCAAGAGGAAGCCGAATCGTGAGCAGCCACTGCGCCAGCGAAGTCCCGCCGTCTTCGAGAAGCAGGACGGTGGATTGCGGTGACCTGCCGCGCAGGCGCACGACTCCCTCGGCGCCGGAAAGCAAAGTGAGGATCTCGCGTTCGCGGCGAATCCGCTCGTAGCCTTGCGCCCCGAGAGCTTCCTTGCGCACCTCGCCATCCGGGCGCAGGCGCACGACCCGGGTGGTAGCGCTTTCGTAGACAGATTCCTGTTCGCCACCACCCGCGTGTGAATCGACAGACTCCGCGGGTTCTTCCATGAATATCCCAACGACAGGCGTTGGTTGAGCATAGAGGCTACACCCCGGCCGCGCAATCGCGGCCGCCGCGCGCGGCGGCTACACGTCCTTCGGGCCCCAGGTCAACGGAAATTCAGTGATCCACTTCCCGTGCTCGTCGGGTGGGATGCGCGATGTGTTTTCGATGGCGCGCACCACGGCGTCGTCCCAGGCCTGGTTCCCGCTGGGTTTGGTGACTTGCACGCCGAGAATGATGCCGCCCGGTGCCACGCGCACTTGCACCTGCACCTTCGGGTTGCCCGCGATGCCGTCGACGGGGAAGTGCATGTTTCGCTTGAAGATGCCCGCCAGCTTCGACGCGTAGCTGGCCGAGGGGCCGGAGGACTGCTGCGCCACACCTTGCGAAGTCGGCGAACCGGAGCCTGCTGCCAGAGCCTGCATGCGCGCGAGCTGGTCCTGGCGTGACTTCTCGCGAAGTTGCTTTTCCTTTTCCTGCTTCGCGAGTTCTTCCTTGCGTGTCTTTTCTTCGGCGAGCTTCTGCTCTTCGAGCTTGCGCTTTTGCGCCTCGAGCTGCTCGCGGCGCCGCTCGTCTTCCGCGCGGCGCTTCGCTTCTTCTTCGCGCTTTTTCTTCTCGCGCTCGACAGAGATGTCGGGCTGCTTCGCAACGGGCGGCGGCGGCGCGGGTTGCACCTCCTTCGGTTGCGGCTGCACCTGGGGTCGCGGCGGCTGCGCAGGTGTCGGCGCAGGAGGCGGGGGCGCGGCTTCCTGCGGAATCCTGGACCAGAGCTCGGCCTGCACGACCGAGCTCTGGTCGTCGTTTTGCCAGGTGATCAGGCCGCTCAGCGCAATGAGGAGCAACAGGTGCGCGATGACCGCGAGGACGAAACCGCGTACCGCGGCCGGTTCGGGCGGCGGTGCGAAAGCGAAGTTGTCCGCGGAAGCTTGCATCCGCCCTTCTACTTCACGACTTGCACGGACAGGCCGACGCGCTGGATGTTGGCCCGCTGCAGCTTGTCCATGACGTTGACGACGAGTTCGTACTTGATGCTCTTGTCCGCGGCGATGACGACAGCGCTGTTGCCCGGGCCTTTGCCCAGCTGCAACTGCTGGATGGTCTGCGCGAGATCGGACAAGGGAACGCTCATCGTCTTCTCGTCGGCCTTCACGTCGATGCCTTCGTCCTTTCGGATCTGCACGACGATGATCTGCTCCGGCGGCTTCGCGCCCCGCCCGACGGTGGGCAGGTCGATCATGCTGGGCGTGATCAGCGGCGCCGTCACCATGAAGATGATGAGCAGCACCAGCATCACGTCGATGAACGGGACCATGTTGATCTCGCTCATCGTGCGGCGGCCTCGGCC
>DATJJL010000491.1:0-2828 GCA_035492155.1 Ramlibacter sp.
GATCGGCAGCAATTTGGGTGTGACCAGCCGCGGCACCAGCGCAGGTGCCGTGACGCTGAACACCACCGTGCCCGCCGCGCCTACGAAGCCGAGCACAGCAAGAGAGACAAAGCTCAGGCCGTGCGTGAGGAACAGAGTCAGCGTGATCGCGAGCGCGATGAACCTCACGAGCTCGCCGCTGATGAGCAGTGTCCGCCGCGAGATGCGGTCGGCCAGCAAGCCGGCGGGCAGGCACAGCAGCAGGAACGGCAAGGTCTGCGCTGTCTGCAAAAGACCGGTGCCGCGCTCGTGCGCGTCGAAAGCCAGCACCGCCACGAGCGGCGCAGCGGCGAGAGCGAGTTGCTCGGCGGTTTGCGCGGCGAGGTTGCCCCACGCAAGCCGTTGAAAGGTCACCGGCAGGTTGTTTGCACCGCTCTCAGTGCGGTCGGGGTAGGTCGTGGTCGCTTGTTGCATGCTGCCACTCTAGGTGCGACCGAAGGCAGCAGCACTCCGGGCCTTGCGATTGAATTCGCGCGGCCGAATTCGAAAAACTCACTGAACGCCGGTCACGCGCTGGACCATCGAGTACAGCACCGACATCTGCAGTCCGCTCTTGATCGCGTAGTTCGGGTCGACCTGGTTGGAGTAGCCCCACCAGTCGAAACACGCGTTGGGGTTTGTCGGCTGCGGCGCTGACGTCGCGATCGTGTCGGGGTAAAGGACGATCAGCGAATTGGTGTCCGCCCATTCGTTGATGCCGGCCTCGGCGACCCACTTGTTGCCGATCAGCGCCGATTCCTGCAGGCAGCCGTGCAGCGCGAGCACAAAGCCGCAGGTCTTGCCGTGCGCGCAGGATTTCGGCACGAAAACATTCCCGGTCGGGCTCATCGACACGTTCGGCGACGCACCGAATTCCGTCTGGTCGAACGTCATGAGCTCGCCCTGAAGCTTGCCGTTGTTGCGCGGCGAAAGCGGCCCGAGGAACATCGTGAGCCACGACTTCACCGAGTCGTACACGCTGCCGTTGGCGGAACACCGGACCATGTAGGGGCTGCCCGATGTGCCGCAGTCGAGCTCACCTTGCGGCGACTCCCAGCCGTGCGCGGCGGGGAAGGTGTTGTCGAAGCGCACGTTGGCGCCGTACCGCTGGTATTCCGATTGCAGGTCCACCATCTCGAGCGGGTTCACGATCTGGTCCAACGTGCCCGACCAGAGGTACACCGGCTGCCCGCGCAGGTTCGACATCGGGTCGATCGTGCCGAGCGCCGACTGCGTCTCGAGATACGTTTCGGATTCCGCGAGCATGCTGTTGTACGAGGCCTGGCCCGTCGGAAGCGTCTCGCCTCCGCAGTTGCCGAGGGCGGTTGCGGCGCCGCCCGTGCCTGCACACCAGTACACGCCGCCCGCATAGATGGCAGCGCCCTTGAATGTCGAGGAGTGCGCCACATGCATCTGCACGGCAGCAAAGCCGCCCGAGGAAATGCCCGCGACGAAAATTTTGGCCGGGTCGACCTGGTAGCGCTGCAAGCGGACAACGGTCGACTGGGCCGACGCCCCGAGCGCAAGAAGGAACACCGGCAACACGAGCAGGGACTTGAAGCGCAATTTCATTCGCGAAGCTCCTCATCAGTACGCATCGGTAAGCGTGCGCACGTAGTGGAAATGCTACGCACGGCGCACGAGCTTTGCGTAGGACGCGGTGCCGATCTGCTTTTGCGATCCGCCACAATCGGCGTTCCTATGAACGCCATGCACCTCAAGACACATTCCGTCCTTCCCCTCGTCCTCGCCGTCGCTGTGGGCTCCTTGCTGCCGGTCTCGACGTCTCTTGCAGCCGCGCACCACCACGTCGCCGCCAAGCGCACCGCGCATGCGAAATCCGAAGCCTCCGAATCCGCGATGCCGGCTCTGGCTGCGCAGACCTCGCTGGCGGCGGGCGCGCCAGCTCTTCCGGCCAAGGCCTGGCTGCTGATGGATTTCGATTCGGGCGAAGTGCTCGCATCCGCCAACGCCGACGAGCCGCTGCCCCCCGCGTCGTTGACCAAGATGATGACGAGCTTCCTGGTCGAGCAGGCGCTTCGCGCCGGCAAGCTGAAGGAAACGGATCTCGTCACCGTCAGCCAGAACGCATGGTGCCGCGGATCGAGCACCGAGTCGTGCATGTACCTGCCGCTGAACGGAAAGGCGACGGTGATCGACCTCTTGCGCGGCATCATCATCCAGTCGGGCAACGATGCGTCCAAGGCCATCGCGGAATACATGGCCGGCTCCGAAGAAGGATTCGCGAAGCTGATGAACGCGGAGGCGCAGCGCCTGGGCATGACGCACACGCATTTCGCGAATCCCACCGGCCTGCCCGACCCGTCGCACAAGTCATCCGCGCGTGACCTCGCGATCCTCGCCCGCGCGATCATTCAGGGCAACACGACGTATTACCCGATCTATGCCGAACGCGAGTTCAAGTACAACGGCATCAAGCAGGGCAACCGCAATGCGCTGCTGTACACCGATCCGACCGTCGACGGCCTGAAGACGGGCCACACCGAGGAGGCGGGCTATTGCCTCGTGAGCTCGTCCAAGCGCAATGGCATGCGGCTGATCTCCGTCATCCTCAACACGCACAGCGCGCAGGCGCGCGCCGACGAATCGCGCACGCTGCTGTCCTGGGGCTTCAACAACTTCGAGAAGGTCACGCCGATCCAGCCGAACACGGTTGTCGCAACGGCGAAGGTGAACTTCGGCAAAGCCGACACCGTTGCCGCGGGTCTCGGCTCGCCATGGGCGCTCACGGTCCCGCGCGGCCAGCAGGTGCAGACATCGACCCAGATCAAGCCCGATCTCGAAGCGCC
>DATJJL010000492.1:0-4344 GCA_035492155.1 Ramlibacter sp.
GCCAAGATGTTCCGCGCGCTGAGCGAGGAGGGCATCAACATCCAGATGATCTCCACGAGCGAAATCAAGACTTCTGTCGTGATCGACGAGAAGTACATGGAGCTGGCTGTGCGCGCGCTGCACCGCGCCTTCGATCTCGACCAGCAGCCGGGCAAGGCCGCTGCCTGAAGAGCTTGCTGTTGGGGCATAATTGCCCCGTGCCAGGAGACGTGACCGAGTGGCCGAAGGTGCTCCCCTGCTAAGGGAGTATGGGGTGTAGAGCCTCATCGAGGGTTCGAATCCCTCCGTCTCCGCCAAGGCCCAGAAACAAGCCCGCCCACCGGTGGGCTTTGTCATTTCTGGGTTGCATCACAGTACCAACGTCACGCGATCCTGAGCTTGCATAGCCGGCCTCGCGCTTCCAGACTCGCATGCGCAGTACGTTCAGCTGCAATTGGAGATCGTCATGAGGATGCTGCCGGTTTTCTCTCCCCTTCTGGCATTTGCTGTTTGTACGGGGTGCGCCATGGATCAGTCCAGCACCGGCACCAGCGCCATGGGCGCAGGCCCCGTTTCCAGCGCGAGCGCCGAGAGGACGCTCTACTGCAAAGACGGCTCCTATGTGACGAAGAGCGTCGGGTGCGCCGCCGGTCTCGAGCGCGACATGACGCCGTCCGCCACCGGCCAGAAGTAAGACGCTAACAAGGCGTCGGGGCATCAAGCCCGCATTCGCGCGGGCCTGGCTCAACTCGTGATGAATTCGCGCAGCACCTCGAACGCCGCCGCCGGATCATCGCGCCAAGCCCCGTGCCCCACGTTCGCGAACCGCGCGAACTGCACAAGCTGCTTCGGCAATGCGGCAACGATCTCCCGGGCGTCTTCGATCGGGCACACCGGGTCTTCCTCGCCTGCCATCACCAGCACCGGGCATTGCGCGCCCGCCAGTCCCGGCGTGAGGTTCATCGTCTGGATCTCGCCGCCCGCGAAGTGCAGCAGGATGTCCAGGTTGAACGTCGTGCGATCGCCGGCCCGCGGATCCACGGGTGGCGTGGTGTTGTACAGGTCGCGCGCGCCGTCCCAGTAAGCCTGGAAAGTTTCCTTCGTCGGCTTCGTCCAGAAGTCGAGCGCGAGCTGCCGCCCCTTTGCGCCACCTTTTTTCTCGAACGCATCGAGCTTGCGCTGCAGCACCCAATGCGGCGACGTGCTCGAGATCACGACCTTGCCCGGATGCTGCGGATGGCGGCCGACATAAGCCTGCGCGACCATCCCGCCGAACGATTGCCCGAGCACGATGGGTTTGACGATGCCCAGTGCGTCGCACAGCCGCACGATGTCGTCGGCCCAGGTGGCCAGCGTCCATTCCTCGCGCGGACGCTTGTCGCTGCGGCCGTGGCCGCGGTGGTCGTAATAGAGGATCTGCGCGATGTCCGTCAGCTGCGAGAACGCGGGCTTGAAACTCGTGTGGTCGAAGCCCGGGCCGCCGTGCATGCAGATGAGCGTGGGTTTCTCGCGCATGGCCGCGCCGTCGGGCACCAACCCGCAGCCGTCGATGTCCACGTAAAGACGCACGCCGCCGCCGATGTCGATCTTCATGGCGCGAGTGTAGCGGCGCGAAAAAATGAAAGGCCGCCCGAAGGCGGCCCGATATCCGCGGGATACCTGTCAACGCTGCTGCTGTTTCTGCGCATCGGCCTTCGCCGGCGAAGAATGCTGGCTGTTGCCGTGGCCCGTCACGCGTGTGTGGGCCTGCGCTTGCGGCAGCCCGTACGATGCGGCGGTGACCGCAAACACGACGGCAAAGCGTTGCAGGATCGAAGCAGTCCTGTTGTGGTTCATGTAAATACTCCGTCTTGTTACCAAGGCCCGAAATATTGCCCCTTTGCATGGCACGGGCGTGACAGTGGCGCCCTGCAATGCGGGTCGGAATCGTCCGACACTCGAATCGTGAATCGATCACGAAAGGACAGCGAATGGCAGCGGACAAAAGCAAAGGCGTTGCATTGGTGGTCGGCGCGGGCGACGCAACGGGCGGTGCGATCGCTCGCCGCTTCGCAATTGGCGGCTACACGGTGTGCGTCACGCGGCGCGAGGCGTCAAAGCTGCAGCCGCTGCTCGATGCGATTCGCGGATCGCAAGGCACAGCGCATGGTTTCGCATCCGACGCGCGCAACGAGAAGGAGGTGATCGCGCTCGTCGAGCGAATCGAAAACGACATCGGCCCGATCGAAGTGCTGGCCTTCAACGCCGGCGTGAACGCGCGCGCGAGCATCCTCGACGAGACGGCGGATCGCTACTTCAAGATCTGGGAGACGAATTGCCTCGCGGCTTTCCTCAACGGACGAGAAGTGGCCAAACGCATGGTCGCTCGCGGGCGCGGAACGATCCTCTTCACCGGCGCAACGGCGTCGCTTCGCGGGTCCGCGACCTTCGCGGCTTTCGCGGGCGCAAAGGCGGCGTTGCGCGCACTTGCGCAAAGCATGGCGCGCGAGCTCGGGCCGAAGAACATCCACGTCGCGCATGTCGTGGTCGACGGCGGCATAGACACCGAATTCATCCGCACGAATTTCCCCGAACGCTACGCGATGAAGGCGCAAGAGGGCATCCTCAACCCCGAGCACATCGCACAGAACTACTGGTACCTGCACCAGCAGCCCCGCGATGCGTGGACCTTCGAGCTCGACCTGCGCCCGTGGATGGAACGCTGGTGATCAGGCCGGCGCGGGCGACGCGTTCGCCAGGCGCCACGCGGCCAGGTGCCGAAGCAGCACGGGCACGACCATCGCCGCGCCGATCAGAGTGACCACCAGCCCTGGTGCAATCAGCAGCAATGCAGCCGCCAGGCACACCAGCTGTTCCCAGCGCTTCATCTCGACCAGCAGATATCGGCTCAGCGCCGCCGCGAGCACGACGATGCCGAGCACGCACCCGACGAAAGTCACGATGAAGTCATACACCGTGAATCCCTTCGCGACGATGAGCAAAGACGGCGAGAACACGAACACGAAAGGAACGAGCGCCTTCGCCATGCCGAGCCTGAAGGCCATGTTGCCTGTCTTGAACGGATCGCTGCCCGCCATGCCCGCCGCCGCGTAAGCCGCAAGCGCCACCGGCGGGGTGATGTCCGCGAGCACGCCGTAATAGAAGACGAAGAAGTGCGCGACCAGCGGCTCGACACCGAGTTGCACCAGCGTCGGCGCGGCGACCGTGACCATGATGATGTAGTTCGCGGTCGTCGGAATGCCGCATCCCATCAGGACGCACACGATGCCTGTCATCGCGAGCGCGCAGAAAAGCGCCAGCGCGTTCATGTTGACGAACATCGCAGGCAAGACGGAGGCAACGCCACCTGCAATCGCCTGCGCCCAGGTCGTGATGATGAAGCTGATCTTGAAGCCCACACCCGTGAGCGTCACGACGCCGATCACGATGCCTACCGTGGCTGCGGCGGCGCCCACGGCCAGCGCGTATTTCGCGCCGGTCTCGAAAACTTCCATCATCACCGCATGGCGGATGCGGCCGGTGATGTTCGCAAGCTTCCATCCTGCGACTGCGATGATGGCGCCCGCAGTGAAAAGGCCGCGCTTGATCCAATCGGTGTTCTGCCCGAGATCGGCGAAGGCGATCAGGCCGAGGATCGCGTGCAGCACGACGAAGAGTGCCCAGTTCTTCGCGTTGTTGCCTTCGGTCTTCGTTGTGAGGCCCACGATCGCGCACGACGTGATTCCGGTGAACGCAGCGAGGTACGGCGTGCGGCCCGAGATCAGGATGCCGATCAAAAGAAACAGCGGAATCAGAGTCGGCCAGCGCTGGCGCAGCGACTCCTTCAGCTTGGGCATCTCCTCCTGGGTGAGCCCGCGCAGGCCGAATCGCTTTGCCTCGAAGTGCACCTGCATGAACACGCCGAAGAAGTGCATGAAGGCCGGGATGATGGCCGCAGTGATGATCGTCTTGTAGGGAACGTTCAGGAATTCGATCATCAGGAAGGCAGCGGCCCCGAGAACCGGCGGCGTGATCTGGCCGCCTGTGGACGATGCAGCTTCGACCGCGCCGGCGAACTCGCGCCGATAGCCCACGCGAATCATTGCGGGAATCGTGAGCGAACCCACCGTGACAGCGTTCGCCACCGACGAGCCGCTCAACATGCCGAACATCGCCGAGCCGAACACGCTCACCTTCGCAGGCCCGCCCGCGTAGCGGCCTGCGATGCTCGCTGCAATATCGAGGAACAACTGCCCCAGCCCGATGCGCGTGGCCATCACGCCGAACAGCACGAAGTGGAAGACGTACGTCGCCACCACGCCCACCGCCACGCCGTAGATGCCCTGGCTCGTGAGGTACTGGTGGTTGATCATCTGGGCCCAGCTC
>DATJJL010000493.1:0-5527 GCA_035492155.1 Ramlibacter sp.
ACGCAGCGCATAGAAACGCGCAAGCCCGCGGCCTACCTCACGCGAGAGGCCTGGCTGCAAGGCGTGCCCTTCTATGTCGACGAGCGAGTCATCGTGCCGCGCAGCTTCATCGCTGAATTGATCGACGATGGCTCCATCGACCCGTGGCTGCCCGCCAAGACGACGCGGGTGCTCGACCTGTGCACGGGAAACGGAAGCCTCGCCGTGCTCGCAGCGATGGCTTGGCCGGATGTGCAGGTCGACGCCGCCGACATCTCGCAAGAAGCGCTCGAGGTGGCGCGCATCAACATCGACAAGCATGGCCTGGCCGATCGCATTCGCCTTCTGCAGTCCGACGGCCTGGCTGCACTCGATGGGCCGTACGACCTCATCTTGTGCAACCCGCCTTATGTGAACGAGCAAAGCATGGCTGCCCTGCCCGACGAATACCGCGCCGAGCCGGTGATCGCGTTGGCGGGCGGCAGCGACGGCATGGACTTCATCCGCGCGCTGCTGCGCGATGCGCCGGGCAAGCTGTCGAAACATGGCGTGCTGGTGCTGGAAATCGGCAACGAACGCAAGAACTTCGAAGCCGCTTTCCCGCAGCTTCAGCCCGTGTGGCTGGAGACCAGCGCGGGTGAAGACCAGGTGCTGCTCATGCCGGTTGCGGAATCGTCATGGCCAGCCGACGCAGCTCCGACTGAAGAAGGTTGAGAAGCTTCGCGAGCTCGTCGCAAGTGCTCATGGCTGCGCACAGACCTGCTTCCATTTCACCGTCCTGTCAGCTTGTCGAGCGTTTTGCTGCGGTCGCTGATCACGGCCACGAACGCGCCGGCGTACGTCTGGACACGGGAAAGCGCGGTGTCCGCTTCGGCCGGCCCTTGTGGAGCGACTTTCGCGGCCAGCGCTGTCGTGTTGCATGAACGCGGGCCCAGGCAAGACAGCACGTCCCTGTCGAATTCCTGGAGCGTCATGTTGCCCTTGCACGCGACGAGCACGCCATGCAGGCATTTCGCAAGATGCGCATCGACCAGTTCCTGCGCGGCACACAGGTGGGCGCTGCTGCTTTGGTGCATGTCACGCATCATGACGATGAAGTCGCGCATGGGCCCGGAGGATTCGAGGGCCTGGTAATACGCATCACCGGGGTTCTTGCTCGGCAGGTTAAAACCGGTTTCACCGATGCGATTAAGCGCATGCGCCAACGCATCGTCCTGTCGCAGGTGCGCGTAGGCAAGCATGACATCGCGCAGCGCGGTGTAGTCGGCGGCGGTCAGCTTCTCGCTTTTCGCGCCCTGCGCGAGATTGCCGAAAAAGTCGAACAGGCGATGCTCGCGCACGAGTTTGTCCAGGTCGTTGGCCAGCGCCTTCTTGCCGGCATCGCGAGCGCCCTCGACTGGCTTCGGTTGCACCGCCGAGAACGTCGTCGCAGTCGTGACCGGTGCCTTGGGGCCAGGCACGACAGGCTTTTGCTTTGTCTGGCTGTCGAACGCCTGCGCACTTTGGGGCACGGTGACGAACGTTTTCTTCGATGCCGCAACAGATGCGCGGCGCTCCAAAGCCTGCGCGCTTCTCACGGCGAAATTTCCTGCTGCTCGCATTCTCAGACCCTCTCGATTTCTTGACCGGCCAGCTCTTGCATGCCTGCCTGCAGCAGGCCGCGCCCACGTTCCAGCAATTGCTGGATGCTCTCGGCAAGATCGGCGCCGCCGTCGTGCTGCGTCACGCGCGCGTTCGAGCGATACACGATCGAGCCCGTTTGCGGATGCATGGCGAAGCATTCGCCGCCTTGCATGTCGGCGCCCGCGTTGATCTGCAGCAGCTTGCGTTCGATTCCGTCGTGAGGCATGGCGCCCAGATCGAAGAGGAGCGGCACGCCCTCGCCGTCTTCCGGCGGCAGCCCCAAGCCGACGACAGTGCCGTCGACCATCACATGCCTCGATCTCGTGACCTCGGCGGAATTGTCGATGCCCACTTGCGCGCACATTTCCTCGATGAGGCGCAGATACTCGTTTTCTTGCATTTGCTTTGCTTGTCTTCCAATGCTTGTTGCCGCCGCTTGAATTGCGGGTACTGCTGCGTGGGCGACAGGGGCGGCTTGCCATCGACCGAGCCCTGAGTCACCGCGCGCGGCGATGTGTTCCACGAGTTCTCTCGGTGTTTTCCCGGGTGCGCAGCGCGGGTCTGCGAAAATCGCCCGGTGATCCTGCTTCGAAACCTCACCCTTCGCCGCGCGGCGAAAATTCTTCTCGACAACGTCTCGCTCGTCATCAACCCCGGCGAAAAGGCCGGACTCGTTGGACGCAACGGCGCGGGCAAGTCGAGCCTGTTTCGCCTCATCGACGGCACGCTGCATGAGGACAGCGGCGATTTCTCGATGCCGCCGCAATGGCGGCTTGCACAGGTCGCGCAGAACATGCCCGAGACGGATGAACCGGCGACGGACTTCGTGCTGGCCGGCGACACGCGATTGATGGAGCTGCGCGCGGAGCTCGCGCGTGCCGAAGAGTCGGGTGACGGCATGGCGATCGCGCATGCACACTCCGATCTCGCCGATGCCGGCGAGCACGACGCCGTGCCACGCGCGCAGTCCCTGATCCTCGGCCTGGGCTTCAAGACAGGCGAGCTGGACAAGCCCGTCAACAGCTTCTCGGGTGGCTGGCGCATGCGCCTGCAGCTTGCGCGTGCGCTGATGTGCCCATCCGACCTGCTGCTGCTCGACGAGCCGACCAACCACCTCGACCTCGACGCGCTCGTGTGGCTCGAATCGTGGCTGAAAAAGTATCCCGGCACGCTGATCGTCATCAGCCACGACCGCGAGTTTCTCGACGCGGTCACCGAGGTCACGGTGCACATCGAGCGCCAGCAGCTCACGCGCTACGGCGGCAACTACAGCGCTTTCGAGACCCTGCGCGCGCAGCAGCTCGCTTTGCAGACATCGGCTTTCGCAAAGCAGCAGGACAAGATCGCGCACCTGCAGAAGTTCATCGACCGCTTCAAGGCAAAGGCGTCGAAGGCCAAGCAGGCCCAAAGCCGCGTGAAGGCGCTCGAGCGCATGGAAAAAATCGCGCCGGTGCTGGCCGATGCCGAGTTCACCTTCGAGTTCAAGGAGCCCGCGAACCTGCCCAACCCGATGCTCGTCATCAGCGACGGCGAGTTCGGCTACGCCGACAAGCACGTGCTGCGCGGCGTGAACCGAAGCGTGCTGGCGGGGCAACGCATCGGCATCCTCGGCGCGAACGGCCAAGGCAAGTCGACGCTGGTCAAATCCATCGCGCACGAAATCTCGCAGCTCGCAGGCACCATCACCGAAGGCAAGGGACTGAACATCGGCTACTTCGCGCAGCAGGAGCTGGACGTGCTGCGCCCGCAGGACACACCGCTGGAGCACATGACGCGCCTCGTGCGCGACCTTGCCGCGAAATCCGGTGGCGGCGGCAACACCGCCCGCGAACAGGAGTTGCGCAACTTCCTGGGCACGTTCAACTTCACCGGCGATATGGTCAAGCAAACCGTCGGCACGATGAGCGGCGGCGAGAAGGCGCGTCTCGTGCTCGCGATGATGGTGTGGCAGCGCCCCAACCTGCTGCTGCTCGATGAGCCGACCAACCACCTCGACCTGGCCACGCGCGAGGCACTGTCGGTGGCGCTCAACGAATTCGAAGGCACGCTGATGCTGGTCAGCCACGATCGCGCCTTGCTGCGCTCGGTGTGCGACGAGTTCTGGTTGGTAGCTCGCGGCGTGGTGCAGCCCTTCGACGGCGACCTGGACGATTACCAGCGCTTCCTGCTCGACGAAGCCAAGCGCGCGCGCGAAGTGGCAAAGCGCGAAGCCGCGCCGCCGCCAACGCCTGCGCCCGTCATCCAGCGCAAGCCTGATTTCTCGCGTGCGAAGCCGCTCAAGCGAGAGCTGGAGCAATCGGAAAAGCAGATGGCACAGCTCAACGCCGAACGCGAGGATCTCGAAGCGCGGCTCGTCTCGATGTCTGCACCCGCTGAGCTTGCGGATGCCGGAAGGCGCCTGAAATCCGTCAGCGACGAACTGCATACGCTGGAAGAACGCTGGCTCCAGCTTTCCGAGCAAATCGATAACATGGGCTGATGCCCACATCGCTGCAACTGGCCGAAGGCGACGCTGATCTTCTCGAGGCCGTGCGCCGCTGCCGCAAGCTGCTCAACCGCCGCGCGCTGATGGCAGCGGCCGCGAGCACGGTGCCGCTGCCCGGCCTCGACTGGGTGATGGATGCCGCGCTCATGTCCCGCCTGATACCGGCCATCAACCAGGAATTCGGCCTCACACCGGGGCAGATCGACAAGCTGCCGCAGGCCAAGCGCGAGCAGGTTCAAAAAGCGCTTGCCGTGGTGGGCTCGGTGGTGGTCGGGCAGCTCGTCACGCGCGACCTCGTCATCACGATGGCGAAGTCCGTCGGCAAAAGATTGACTGTGCAGCAGGCCGCCAAGTACCTGCCTCTTGCGGGCCAGGCCGTCTCGGCCGTGCTGGGCTACTCCGCCGTGCGATATCTGGGCGTGGAGCACATCAAGGATTGCGTGCGCGTCGCGCGGCAAGCGCAGCTCACGCTGCCGTCGCCGTCGCTGCGTGTGCGATCTCTTCGGGGTAGAACATCTGCCCGTCGGCAGACATGAAGGCCTGCAGCACCCGCGCACTTGCGCCGCGTGCCGCAGGCAACTGACCGACGCGCAACCAGCGGCGCACCTGCCAGGCAGGCACACGGGTCTGCGAGCGGGTGAGATGCGTGCGCCGCCCGCCCGGTTCAACGAGCTCGATCACGGCGTCGGTGTCTTGCCACGCACGCCGATCGACGAATGCTTCGCGCGGGTCAGTCTTCTTCACAGTCATGGCGAAGGATCATTCCACCCGCCGGCGCGCAGCGACGGTGCGCGGTTTGACTCTTCGTGTGAGGTGCGCGCCAACAGCGAAGTCGGACGCGGCGCTGCGTCCTACATGGCTCTGCCGCTACCAGCCGCGGTCGTATCGCGCGCGCCAGATCGCGCGGGATTCGCCGGCATCCGGTGCCACCACATCGGCCGCTTCGAAAGCGTCGTCTGCCGCCTCGCAGCCCGGCATATCCCACGCAGCGATCACCGTTCCGTCGTCGCGCATGACGAGGCCGCCGCCGAGATCGGTGTAGCCGTCGTTCGAATTGCCGAACACCGTGGCGGCGATGCAGATGGCTGCACTGCCGATGACGACATGCGCGGATTTCATGATGGGCGATTGTGACGCCCTTGCGGCTACGCGCAATAGAGCACTTTGAGGAGGACCCTTCCCCCTTGAGGGGGAGGCGCCGAAAGCGCTTCGGGGGTGGGGTTTGGTAGGACGTACAAGATTCGAACTTGTGACCAACGGATTAAAAGTCCGCTGCTCTACCAACTGAGCTAACGTCCCGCAAAGCCCGCGATTATAGCTTCGTGCTGATCCGTTTTTGCGACGCGATCCGATCGAGCAGCCATCCCGCCGCACATTGGCCGAAGGTGGCCGTCACGCTGACGACGGATCCATAGCCGTGGCAGTTGAGCGAGCTGTCCG
>DATJJL010000494.1:0-4307 GCA_035492155.1 Ramlibacter sp.
GCACGTCACGGGCAAGGGCGAAAAGGCCATCGCGCGCTGGGGCATCGATATCGACGAGGCACGCGCGCGCCGGCGGCAGTTCGCCTGCCGCTGCCTCGACTGGTCCGAGCGGCAGGACCATCTCGGTGGCGCGCTGGGCGCAGCGATTGCGGAGCGCTTTCGCGCAGAAAAGTGGATCGAGCGGCAAAAGCACAGCCGCGTCGTGCGCGTCACCACCGCGGGTGCCGATGAATTGCGCGCGTTAGGCGTGCGCGCGTGATCAGCCGCCGCCCACAGCAGCGTTGATCTTCCCCGTGCCGCCGCAGGTCGGGCACGCGCGGCCTGCGCGCTGTCCGCTGCCGCCGCAATCGGGGCAGGTCTTTTCGCCGGGCTGCTCGACGGCCGAGCCGACTTCGTCGGATGCGCCGGGGTCTTCTTCGCCGGCTACCGAGGTCTCGAGGTCAACGGAAGGAGTCGCAGTCATGGTGAAACTATGCGCGCGCGCCGCGAAGCGCAGTGCTACAAACCGTGCATGACTCAACAGCCGCTCGACCGTGCTCGCTTGGCCGCGCTCACGGTGGTCACCATGATCGCGTTCGCCGCGAACTCATGGCTGTGCCGCCTTGCGCTCAGCCGCACGAGCATCGACGCAGCAACTTTCACCGCCGTGCGGCTTGCGTGCGGCGCCATCATGCTGTCGCTGCTGGCCTCGCGCGATCCCACCCGTGCCGGCAAGGGCGGCTGGTGGTCGGCCGCCGCGCTCTTCGGCTACGCGGCGGCGTTCTCTTTCGCATACCGTTCGCTCACCGCGGGGACCGGCGCGCTGATCCTCTTCGGCGCCGTGCAGGCCACGATGATCGCGTGGGACTGGGCACACGGCAGCGGCGCGCCACGGCTGATGCAAATGGCGGGCGTTGCGCTCGCACTCGCCGGGCTCGTGGGGCTCGTGCTGCCGGGCCTCACGGCGCCGCCGCTCGTCGGCTCTTTGCTGATGGCGGCATCGGGCATCGCGTGGGGCGCGTATTCGTTGCGCGGACGCGGCCCGGGCGACCCGGTGCGCGTGAACGCGGGCAACTTCGCGCGCGCCGCGCTCCTGGCGCTCGTGCTCAGCGCAGTGACGTTCAGCTCGGCAGTGTTCGACACAATGGGCCTGGTCTATGCGCTCATCTCGGGCGCGATCACGTCCGGCATCGGCTACGCGATCTGGTACGCCGTGCTGCCGTCGCTTCGGCCCGCAAGCGCGGCCACCATCCAGCTGAGCGTTCCTCTGATTGCCGCCGTCGGAGGGCTTTTCCTGCTGGGGGAATCGCTGTCGCTTCGCCTCGTGCTCGCAGGTGCGGCGATCCTCGGCGGGATTGCGCTGGTGATCCGGGACAAGGGACGAGAGAGATAGAAAACTGTCTTTTATACGGCCAAAAGCCGTATAATGGACATACTTCTATCTCTTAACGCCGTTGAACGTCTACCTCGCCACTTCCGAAGAACTTTGCCGTGAGCTGGGCAACCGGCTTCGCACGAAGCGGCTGTCGCTGCCTGTTTCTCAGCAGCAGCTCGCACTTCGCGCCGGCATCTCGATCGGCGCGCTGAAGAAGCTCGAAAAGGACGGTCAGGCCAACATGCTGACTGTCGTGCGAACCGTCATGGCCCTCGGGCTGGCCGGCGAATTCGATACCCTCTTCTCCCTGCCCGCCCAGGCCAGCATCGCGGACATGGAGGATGCAGAGCGTGCCAGGCGAAAACGCGCGCCAAGGCGCAGCACGCAATGAAGAAGATCGAGGTCGGTTTCTGCGGCTGGGGCGAAAGCTGGCCGCTCGGCACACTGGCCGACATTGGGCAAGGGCCCGTGTTCGAATATTCGGCGGAGGCCATCAGGCGCGGCATCCAGCTTTCGCCGCTTCGGGTGCCGTTGGGCGCGCAGTCCTTCGGCGGCTTCGGCGCACACCAGCGCGGCCTGCCGGGTTTCATCGACGACGCACTTCCGGACGGTTGGGGCATGCTCCTCATGGACCGGGTGTTCCGCAAATACGGTCTGGCGCCCGAGGCCCTCTCGCCGCTGGATCGCCTGAGCTTTATCGGTACGCGTGCCATGGGCGCTCTCTCGTTCGAACCCGCGGCATCGCTCGAACTGGACGATCGTGACTTCACGCTTTTGGAACTCGGTCGCGCCGCCGAAGCCCTTGCCGACGATGGCGATCTCGACACCCTGAAGATACTCGCCATCGTCGGCGGTTCGCCGCATGGCGCACGGCCCAAGGCGCTGGTGCAGTTCGAGCCCCGGGCGCTGCGCGTGAGCACGCATCCGGAAGCTGTTGGCGAACCCTGGCTCGTGAAGTTTCCCGCGCGCGGCGAGCACAAGGAGGTGTGCGGCGTCGAGTTCGCCTATGCACAGGTCGCGCGCGAATGCGGCATCGACATGCCCGATGCCCACTTGTTCGACCTGGGGCGCGATCTGGCGGCTTTCGGCGTGAAGCGGTTCGATCGGGAAGCAGGAATGCGCGTGCCCGTGCACTCAGCCGCCGGTGCATTGCACGCTGACTTTCGGCTCCCGTCGATCGACTACCAGACGCTCTTGCGCGTCACGCGCTTTTTCACGCGCGACGAGCAGGAGGTGCGCAAGGCGTTCGGCCGCTGCGTGTTCAATGTCGTCTTCCACAACCGCGACGATCATGCGAAGAACTTTGCCTTCCGCATGGACCGCCGATTCGAATGGAAGCTCTCGCCGGCCTACGACTTGTCGTTCAGCGCCGGCCCGGCGGGCCGGCACCAGACAAGCGTGATGGGTGAAGCGCAGGCGCCCCAGCGCGCCGATCTTGAAAGGCTCGCGGCCGACTCTGGCTTGCCGAAGAAATTCGCAGTGGATTGCATCGGGCGCACGTGCGAAGTCGCCCGCGGTCTCGCGCCGCTGCTCGCACAACACGGGGTCCGCAAAGCCACACGTGACGCCATCGCGTCCGCAGTGTCGCAATGCGTACGGCGCTGCGTCCGGTAGCGCAACTAGCGACCGCGCCAGCGAGGTGATCGCTTTTCCGTGAAAGCCGCAACGCCTTCGTGGAAATCCTCGCTCGCATACGCGCGGCGGATCAGGTCCTCGGCATCGGGCAGATCGTTGACGAGCAAGCGGCACAGCGCCTCCTTGCTCACGGCCTGCGTGACGGGCGCGAGCGCAGCGAGCTTTCGCGCGCGCTCATCCGACGCCGCATTCACATCGCCATCGATCACCTGAGCGAGATAGCCGCAGGCCTGCGCCTCGGTTGCGTCGAGCACCTCCGCGCCGATCAACATGCGCTGCACCCGCGACTTGCCCCAAGCCGCGACGAGGCGCGCAATGTTCGTGATCGACAGGCAATTGCCCAGCGTGCGCGCGATCGGCACACCGAACTTCGCGGAGGGCGTCGCGATGCGGATGTCGCACGCTGTCGCGATCGCGATGCCTCCGCCGACGCACCAGCCTTCGACGACGGCCAGTGTCGGCATCGGCAGCATCTCGATCTTCGCGATGCCTGCGTCGATGCGCTTTTCGTACGCAACGCCATCGTCACCGCTCGCGAAGGCGCGGAACTGCTCGATGTCCGTGCCCGCGACGAAAGCCTCGCCGCCTGCCCCGCGAAACACGACGCAGCGAACGGCGGCATTGCCGCGCAGCTCGTCGCAGATCTCCCCGAGCCGCTCGTACATCGCCCACGTCATCGCGTTGCGCGCCTGCGGACGGTCGAACGTCACTCGCGCAATCGAGCCATCGATCTCCAGCCGGACGACGCCGTCGCTCATGGCGAAAACGCGCCTTGCGCTTCGAGCGCCGCGCGCTCCTCGTCGGAGATACCGAGTTCCGCGAGCACTTCGGCTGTGTGCTCGCCCAACAGCGGCGGATGTCGGCGCACTTGCTGCGGCGTTCCGGAGAGCTTCACGGCGAAGCCGATGTTGGGCACTTTCCCTTCGATGGGATGCTCGATCTCCATCTTCATGCGGCGCGCCTGCGAATGCTCGCTGTCGAATGCTTCGGGGTAAGAAAGGATAGGCCCCGCGGGAATGCCCGCTTCGAGCAGCGTCTCGACCCAGTGGTCCTTGGTCTTCGTGCGGAAGGTCTTCTCGAGTTCTTCTTCGAGCGCCGCGCGGTTGTTCAGCCGCAGCGAGATGGTCTTGAACCGCTCGTCGGCAAGCAGGTCATCGCGGCCCATCAGCTTGCACAGCTTTTCCCACAACTTCTGGTTGTTCGCACCCATCACGAAATAACCGTCGGAGGACGCCATCGCTTGATACGGCGCCGTCATCTTGTTCGACGTGCCCAGCGGCACCGGCGGCTTGCCCGTGCCCCAGTAATCGCAGATGTC
>DATJJL010000495.1:0-6457 GCA_035492155.1 Ramlibacter sp.
AGCCCAGCGCCTTCTGCTCGTCCAGCCACTTCTTGAAATCGCGGCTCGGGCCGCAGCCCGCGATCACCTTGAAGCCTTCCTTGTGAAGACGTTGGCAGATGGCGGTGCCGATGCCGCCCATGCCGCCCGTGACGTATGCGACTTTTTGTTGGCCCATGGTGTTATCTCCTGTTGTGGTGTTGGTTTCAGACTCGCTCGACGGCGAGGGATACACCCATGCCGCCACCGATGCACAGGGCTGCGATGCCCTTTTTCGCTTCACGACGCTGCATCTCGTGCAGCAGCGTGACGAGGATGCGGCAGCCGGACGCCCCGATGGGGTGCCCGATGGCGATCGCACCGCCGTTGACGTTGACCTTTGCAGGATCGATGCCAAGTTCCTTGTTCACGGCGCAAGCCTGCGCGGCGAAGGCTTCGTTGAGCTCGAAGAGGTTCACGTCGGCTGCCGACCAGCCCGCGCGCTCGAGCGCCTTGCGCGTCGCGGGCACCGGGCCCATACCCATCGTCGCGGGGTCGACGCCGCTGGTGCCGAAAGCCACGATGCGCGCGAGCGGCTTGCAACCGAGCTCTTGCGCTTTCTTCGCGGACATCACGACCACCGCGGCCGCGCCGTCGTTGATGCCGGAGGCATTGCCCGCGGTCACCGAGCCGGCCTTGTCGAACGCCGGACGCAAACCTGCGAGCGCTTCGGCATTGGTCTTCTTGTTGATGAACTCGTCGTCGGCAAAGACGATCGGGTCGCCCTTTCGCTGCGGGATGCTGATCGGCACGATCTCGTCCTTGAACTTGCCTGCAGCTTGTGCAGCAGAAGCCTTCTGCTGGCTGGCGAGCGCCAATGCATCTTGCTGTTCGCGCGAGACCTCGAACTTCTTCGCGATGTTCTCGGCCGTGATGCCCATGTGGTACTGGTTGTAGACGTCCCACAGGCCGTCGACGATCATCGTGTCGACCATCTTCCAGTCGCCCATGCGCTGGCCGTCGCGCGAGTTCGGCAGCACGTGCGGTGCGGCGCTCATGTTTTCCTGGCCGCCGGCAACGACGATTTCGGCGTCGCCATAAGCGATGGCCTGGGCGGCAAGCATCACGGCTTTCAGGCCCGAGCCGCACACGGCGTTGATCGTGAGGGCCGGCACTTCCTTGGGCAGGCCTGCCTTGAGAGTCGCCTGGCGCGCGGGGTTCTGGCCCGAACCGGCCGCGAGCACCTGGCCCATGATCACTTCGCTCACCTGTTCGGGTTTGACCTTCGCACGCGCGAGCGCTTCCTTGATGACGGTCGCGCCGAGCTCGGGCGCGGGGATCTTGGCGAGCGAGCCGCCGAACTTGCCGACCGCGGTGCGCACGGCCGAAACGATGACGATGTCGGTGTCTTTCATGTTCTCTCCTGATGTCTCTTACGCTTTAACTTTCACATAACTTCCCGGGGCGGGCTCGATGACCTTGTAGTTGCCGCGTCCATAGTTCCTGGGCGCTGCAATCTGCTTGCCCGCGTGGTGCTTCAGCCAGTCGGACCAGTCGGTCCACCAGCTGCCGGGATGCTCCTTCGCGCCCTTGAGCCATTCGGCATGGGTCTTCGGCAACTTCTCGTTGGTCCAATAGGACCGCTTGTTCTTCGCCGGCGGGTTGATCACGCCGGCAATGTGGCCCGAGGCGCCCATCACGAAGCGCTTCTTGCCCGGAAGAACCTGCGTGCTCGCGTAGGCGCCGGCTATGGGCACGATATGGTCTTCGCGCGAGCCGTAGATGTAGGCCGGGATGTCGATCGTGCGCAGGTCCACCTTTTCGCCGCACACCGTGAGCTTGTTGGGCTTGACCAGGTTGTTCTCGAGGTAGGTATTGCGCAGGTACCAGGCATACATCGGGCCCGGCAGGTTGGTGGAATCGCTGTTCCAGTAGAGAAGGTCGAAGGGCGGCGGTGTCTCACCCTTTAGATAGTTGCCCACCACGTAGTTCCACACCAGGTCGTTCGGGCGCAGGAAGCTGAAGGTCGACGCGAGTTCGCGGCCGGGCAGCATGCCGTGCTTGCCCATCTGCATCTCGCGGAACTTGACGGAGCTCTCGTCGATGAAGACATCGAGGATGCCGGTGTCGGTGAAATCGAGCAGCGACGTGAGAAGCGTGACGGACGCAAGAGGCTTCTGTCCACGAGCTGCAAGCACAGCGAGCGCATTGCCGAGGATGGTGCCGCCGACGCAAAAGCCCAATGCGTTGAGCTGCTTCGCGCCGGTGATCTCCTTGACCACGCGCAGCGCTTCGATCGCGCCATCGCCAATGTAGTCGTCCCAGGTCTTGTCTTCGAACGACTCGTCGGGGTTGCGCCAGCTGACGACGAAAGTGCGATGACCTTGCGCGGCCAGATAGCGCACGAGCGAGTTCTCGGGCTGCAGGTCGAGGATGTAGAACTTGTTGATGCAAGGCGGCACGACGAGGAAAGGACGCTCGTACACCTGCTTCGTGAGGGGCTTGTATTCGATGAGCTGGAAAAGCTCGTTCTGGTAGACCACCGCGCCTTGTGTGGTGGCGACGTTCTTGCCGACTTCGAAGACGGTTTCGTCCGTCATCGACACATGGCCTTGCCGGATGTCGTGCAGCAGGTTCTGCATGCCCTTGGCAATGCTCTCGCCCTTGGTCTCGATGGCTTTCTTCTGCGCTTCTGCATTGAGCGCCATGAAGTTGCTCGGGGCCGAGGCGGCCATCCATTGCTCTACCGCAAAGCGCAGGCGGGATTTGGTCTTCGCGTCCGACTGTGCGGCTTCGACCATGCCGAGCAAGGTGCGCGCATTGAGGAGATACATCGCCGCCGTGTATGCCGACACGCAGTTCTCTGCCCAGGCGTGCGAGGAGAAGCGCTTGTCGGATGCGGCGAAGTTTGCGGCGAGGCTGGAGTTCCAAAGCTCGGTGGCTTCGTGGACGTAGGCCTTTTGAAGCTCTACGAGGCTGGAAGGATCGAAAGTGATCTGCGGGACATCGAGGGCGTGGGCCCACTGGTCGCTGAGGTTCTTCCCGAACTGCTGGGCGCCTGAGGCCCAATCCGGCGCAGAATTCATCTTGTCTCCTTGATACCCTTGTTTTACCGGGTTAACCCGAGTATCCCAGCTTTCATGTTGCGTCGCAACATGCAAATGCATGATTTAACTGGAGAGCTCTTTGCCTTTTTACTCTTTGGGAAGGCGCCTGTCTCTCACATCGTGTACTGGCTGAGCCAGACAGCGGCGGCGAAGCGTCCGCTGATGCGGTCGCGCCGATGCGAGAAGAATCTTGATTCGTTCGACACCGTGCACCACGCTCGACTGCCGTCGTTGCCGTAGATGCGCGTAACTCCCGACGCCTGCAGACGCATGCGAGCAAGCGACGGCAGATCGGCCAGCCACTTGCCTTCGCGATGCGGCTTGAAATGACGCGCCGCTGCTGCGTCGCGCGATTCGAATGCGGCCTTCACTTCATCGCCGACTTCGAAAGCATCGGGCCCGATGCACGGCCCCAGCCATGCGACCAAAGTTTGCGCTGGCGCAAACTTTGCCACCGCGGCTTCGACGACGCCGCTCGCGAGGCCACGCCATCCTGCATGCGCCGCGCCGACGCGTGATCCGTCTTCGGCCGCCAGCAACACGGGCAGGCAATCGGCAACCATGATCGTGCAGGCCACGCCGCGCATCGCTGTCGTGCAGCCGTCGGCCTCGATGCCGTCCCCGGTGTTGCCGTCTAGCGCGGCAACGCGAGTGCCATGGACCTGCGTCATGTACACGGGCCGCGCGCCAATCGCTCGCTCGAACATCGCGCGGTTCTCCGCGACGAACTCCGCGTTGTCGCCGACGTGGTCGCCCAGGTTCATGCTCTCGTAACGGCCGTGCGACACGCCGCCGGTGCGCGTCGAGCAGACGGCGTGTACGCCGGGCGGCGCGGGCCAGTCGGGAACGATCCAGTCGGTGGGCTGCTTCATCGAGGAGCAATCGAAGCATAGACCAAAGTCCGAATGAACGAACTCGGCAGGTCGCGCCGCCACGAAGAAGTCCTCACCTCAAATAAGGAGCGCCAAATGAGAAAGATCGTCGCGGCCGCGGGAGCGGTCAAGAGAACGCTTGGGGGCAAGAAAGACAAGGACGCCAAGGCAGGCAAAGGCCCGAATGAGCTTTCGCTCAAGCAGAACGCCAAGCCCAGGGAAACGGGGCCGCGTTTGTCTCTCAGCGATTCAGGCAATGGGTCTGATACGGACAACGAATACCCTCCGGAAGAGCGACAACCTCCGTACGCCCAATTCTCCTGGACCGACGACCTTCCTTGCGAGGAGGTGCGCGCCGCGCAGAACCACATGATCAATGCCGCCGGCCGCTTGCTACCCAAAGCAATTCCCCTGGAGCCGGATTGACTCCGGTCAGCCCTCGTTGTCCGGGCAGCTCGAAGGCTGCGCCTTCAGGAAAGCCGGGTGCTTCATGCAGTTGTCGAAGGCCGCCATCGTACGCGTGAGGCCGTCGTAACTCGTGTTCACGCGGCGGCCATTGAAGATCTGCGGAACCAGGCAGCAGTCCGCCATCGTGGGTGTGTCGCCGAAGCAGTACATCGACGCGGGCAAGCGCTGAAGCTCGCGCTCGAAAGCTTCGAGGCCGGTGCGCACCCAATGGCGATACCACTCGCTCTTCTTTTCGTCATCGAGCTTGAGTTCGTTCACGAGGTACTTGAGCACTCGCAAATTGTTCAGCGGATGAATCTCGCAGGCGATCAGCTGCGACAGTGCACGCACCTTCGCGCGGCGCACCGGATCGCGCGGGAGCAGCGCGGGGCTCGGGTGCATCTCATCGAGGTATTCGATGATGGCCATCGATTGTTCGAGCGCATCGCCCGCATCGGTGACCAGCGTGGGCACGAGGCCCGTCGGCGCGACCGCCGTGTACTCCTCTTTCTTCTGCTCGCCCTTGACGAGATGGATGGGCACGTAGTCGTACGGCAGGCCTTTCAGTTCGAGCGCGATGCGCACGCGAAACGATGCGGAGGAGCGGAAGTAGTTGAATAGTTTCATGGTGTCTTGGAGTCGAGTCCAAGAATAGACCAAAGTCGCCCGGAAAGCGGCGCAAATGCAGGAACGCATGAGCTGGCTGCGTTACTCAATGGCAATTGCTCAGGACGCCTGGACAGCACATGAAATCAATTTCCCGATTGGCACCCCGTCCCTCGAGCAAGCTCCTGGGGGAGATGAAGAAACCGCGCGACGACAGTGCACAGGAGCTGTCGTTTGAAATGAACCCGGCCTATTCGCCAGACGCCCCCACGCGACCACGCCTGAAATTGGGTTCACCAGATGAACCGGCATTGGAGATTCCGGGCGATGAAATCCTTGCCGGACAACTCGGCACCTTTCGCGAAGAGCAATCGCGCGACCAGATCGCGAACCCGAGCGGGATTCACGCCGAGCAACCCATGCGCGCTGGCAACCAGGAGCGCTTGCTCAAAAGCAAGCCGGCCGCACCCGGGCCCGTGTTGCCGCCGCTGGGTGGACCGCCTGAGCCGCTGACACCGGCCCAGGTCCAGGCCCGCGACAGGGCGATCGACAAACTGGTCGACACGTTCTCACGTCAACCCAATTCGCCCGAGAGTCTCGACACGCTCGGGAAGCGGCTTGAGTTCTTTCGCCCGCTGCACGAAACAGAAGGCCATTTTCTGTATGAAGGCATCTGCGATCGCCTTGTCAAACTGGCGCCGGCGAAGCTCAACTTCCTGCATGCGCAAAAACAATGGCCTTATCTTTCGGACCTGGCGTATGTCGCCCTCGCGTTGCAGGAAATGGGGCCCGACCCCGATGCCACAAACCTTCCCGTCAGCTCCGAGGCCCAGGCGAAGAACAAGCGCCAACAAGAAATCGGCGGGTCGATGCGCCGTATCGTCGATGGGTGCGCGCGTTTCGGGTCTCCGGGCGACTGTCCCATGCTGATGAAAGGACTTGCCTTGCTCGTAAAGCAATATCCCGACGCAGTCTCGCATCAAGGACACCTGCAAGCATGTCTGGCGAAGTGGAGCGACGATCAGCTTCAGCGTCTTTCGGTTCTGACGGAAGGCGGCATACCGTCATTCCCGGACGTCAGTGCGTCGAAAATCCTCGCTGAGCGGAAGCAGCCGCAGTAAGACCCGCGGCGGTAGACTTCGCCGAACAGCCAGAAGGACAAGTACCGTGATTCTCGAAATCGCAGACATCCGCATCCACCCCGGCAAGCAGGCGGAATTCGAAACCGCCATCAAGAACGCGACCGAGCTTGTGCTGTCGAAAGCCAAGGGCGTGCACGGCTTCAAGGTGAATCGCTGCATCGAAACGCCCGAGCGCTACATCCTTCAGATCTTCTGGGAGACGCTGGAGGATCACACGGTGGGTTTCCGGCAAGGGCCGCTCTTTGCCGAATGGCGCTCCTACATCGGCCCCTTCTTTGCGGGCCCGCCGAACGTCGAACACTTCACCCTGGTCACGATGAGCGAG
>DATJJL010000496.1:0-9279 GCA_035492155.1 Ramlibacter sp.
CAGTCGTACAGGCGATCGAGATGCCAGTCGGTGTCTTCGACGTCGAGCGCGCGCGGCTCGTAGAAATTGCGCAGCTCCTGCGGAATCTCCGTGCCGAGGTGAGGCATGCTCACCAGCATCGGCGCGCTGCCGCGATGCAAGGTGTACGTGCTCATCTCGGCTTGCCTTCGAAGATGGCCTGGCGGCAAGGGTTCGCGCCCATGGCGTATGCCAGCTGCGCGGGGTCGCCGGCATCCCACAAGACGAAGTTCGCGCGCTGGCCCGGCGCGATCATGCCGCGGTCAGCCGCGCCGAGAGCACGCGCCGCGTTGCGTGTCACACCCGCCAATGCCTCGAGCGGCGTCATCTTGAAAAGCGTGCAAGCCATGTTCATCATCAGCAGCAGCGATGTGCACGGCGAGCTGCCCGGATTGCAGTCCGTCGAGATCGCGATCGGCACGCCTTTGGCGCGAAGCAGATCGACAGGCGGCAAACGCGTTTCGCGCAGGAAGTAAAACGCGCCGGGCAGCAGCACTGCCACCGTACCGCCGCGCGCCATCGCCTCCGCACCCTCCTCGCCCAGCCACTCGAGATGATCGCAGCTGAGCGCACCATAGCGTGCGGCGAGCTGCGCGCCGCCGCTGTCGCTCAACTGCTCCGCATGCAGCTTCACGCGAAGGCCCATCGAATGAGCCGCCGAGAACACCTTTTCCACCTGCGCCGGCGTGAAGGCGATGCGCTCGCAGAACGCGTCAACCGCATCGACGAGTCCCTCGCGATGCAAGGCACTCATCATGTTCACGACTTCATCGATGTAGTCGTCCGCGCGGCCCGCAAACTCCGGCGGCAAGGCATGCGCGCCGAGAAAAGTGGTGTGAACCTCGACGGAATGCTTGTCGCCGAGCGCACGCGCGACGCGCAGGCATTTGCGCTCATGCTCGAGCGAAAGGCCATAGCCCGACTTGATCTCGATCGTCGTCACGCCCTCTGCGATCAGCTCGCGCAGGCGCCGCTCGCTTTGCGCCATGAGCTCGCCTTCGCTCGCGGCACGGGTCGCCTTCACCGTCGACGCGATCCCGCCGCCGGCGCGCGCGATGTCCTCGTAGCTCGCCCCGTTCAAGCGCATCTCGAATTCGTGCGCGCGATCGCCGCCGTACACAAGATGCGTGTGGCAATCGATGAGACCCGGCGTCGCGAGCGCACCGTCGCCCGAATGCGTGAACTCCGACAGCTCACGCCATTCGCGCGGCACGTCGCGATCGCGCCCGACCCACGCGATGTGCGCGCTGTCGACGACGATCGCTGCGTCGTCGATGAGCCCGTAGCCTTCGCCCTGCATGGCGGCGGCGCGAAGATGCGTCCAGATCTGCACGCTCATGGCGCGGTCACCTCGAACCACAGCGCACCTTCGGTTTCGAAACCGACGCGCTCGTCCATCGGCATCACGTTCCATGCCAGCGTGCGCGGCGGGATCACGATACGCACCTGCACCGCGAGGAAGGCGACTTCATGATCGTGCGAATAGATGCCGACCAGCGCCCCCTTGAGGCATGCGATCTCGTGGCGGCCCTTCACTCGGCGAAGCACGCCCTCGCGGCCCTGAAGCATCAAATTGAAATCTTCGGTCGCACCATCGACGAGCTTGCACTCGACTGCGTCGCCACCATCGAATTGCAAGGGATCGGAGCGAGCATCGAGCTGTTGGCCCTTGAGCGCCACGCCGTTTCCCCGGAGCACGGCGAACCAGCGCGCCACGCCAGGAAACGGCGAGAACGGCCCGCTCTTCGCTATCTCCGCCACCGAGATGCGCACGCTCCAGCTGTCCTTGTGCGGCCACGCGAGCAGCTCGCGCGTGATGCCGCCGCCGTTGCGCCACGGGGCGGGGAAGACTTCGTCGAGATGGACTTCGTGCCAGTTCATGTTGGGTTCACGCCTGAAACTGCCCCGCGAAACTGTAGCGCGAACCCGGGTACACAAGACGCGCGACGCTCGCGACATTCGCGCCGCTCACGGTGCGGCGTCGCATCGCAAGGCAAGGCTCTGTGCGCTTGACGCCGAGCTCCTTCGCCTCTTCGCTCGTCGGCAAGCACGCTTCGATGGAGTAGCTCGCCTCGGTGAGCGGCGCATGACGCAGCAGGTGCAGCGTCGGCGAGGTTTGCGTGAAATCCGTCGCGAGGTAGTCGGGCGCCGCAGCCGGGTTCACGTAACGATCCTCGTATTGAATGGGAACGCCGTTCTCCATATGGATGAGCACGCTGTGAAAAACCGTTGCGCCGTTGCGCAGGCCCAATGCACGAGCCACCTCGGCGCTCGCTTTCTCCTTGCGGGCATGCAGCACACGCGTGGAGTGCGCATGGCCGCGCTCCGCGACCTCTTCGTGGATATCGCGAATCGTCAGGCGCGACGAGATGCGGTGAAGCGCAGCCACCGTTGTGCCCGAGCCTTGCACGCGAACCACGAGACCCTCCGCAAAGAGCTCGCGCAATGCCCGGTTGGCCGTCATGCGGCTCACGCCGAACTGCTCCATCAGCGCAGCCTCGCTGGGCACCGCGTCGCCCGGGCGCCAGCGGCCGCTCGCGATATGGCCGCGAATCCACTCCTTCACCTGTTCGTACGCCGGCGAATCGTTCTTCGACATGGGCCGCAGTATACCCAGTTGACACAAGTTGTATAGACAACTACGATGCGCCGCATCCAGGAGCCAACATGTCCGAAAGCAAGCCGCGCACGGTGCACGCACCGCAGGGCCCGCAGATCAGCTGTGCCAACTGGCAGATCGAAGCGGCGTACCGCATGATCCAGAACAACCTCGACCCCGCAGTGGCCGAGAACCCGCACGATCTCGTCGTGTACGGCGGCATCGGCAAGGCCGCGCGCAACTGGCCTTGCTTCGACGCGATCCTGGGTACGCTTCGCAAGTTGAAGCCCGACGAAACATTGCTCGTCCAGTCGGGCAAACCTGTCGGCGTGTTTCGCACGCACACCGGCGCGCCGCGCGTACTCATTGCCAACTCGAACCTCGTGCCCAAGTGGGCGACGTGGGAGCACTTCAACGAGCTGGATCGCGCGGGGCTCATGATGTACGGCCAGATGACGGCCGGCAGCTGGATCTACATCGGCACGCAAGGCATCGTGCAAGGCACGTACGAAACATTTGTCGAGGCCGGCAGGCAGCACTTCGACGGCGATCTCGCCGGCCGCTGGGTGCTCACCGCGGGGCTGGGCGGAATGGGTGGCGCGCAGCCTCTAGCTGCATCTTTTGCAGGCGCGTGTTCACTGAACATCGAATGCCAGCAATCGCGCATCGACTTTCGCCTGCGCACGAAGTATCTGGACAAACAAGCCAAGGACCTCGACGAAGCGCTCGCGCTCATCGCGCATCACACGTCGAGAAAAGAAGCCGTGTCGATCGGCCTGTGCGGCAACGCGGCGCAGATCGTGCCCGAGCTCGCGAAGCGTGCGAAGGCCGGCGGCATTCGCCCCGACATCGTGACGGACCAGACTTCCGCGCACGACATCATCAACGGTTACCTGCCGCTCGGCTGGACGGTGGAGCAATGGCAGGCCGCGCAAAAGGATTCGTCGCAGCACGACAAGCTCGAACAGGCCGCGGGCGAATCATGCGCAGTGCATGTTCGCGCTATGCTCGAATTCCACGCGATGGGTATTCCCACCGTCGATTACGGCAACAACCTGCGCCAGGTCGCGAAGGACTTCGGCGTCGCCGATGCGTTCGACTATCCCGGCTTTGTTCCGGCATACATCCGCCCGCTGTTTTGCAAGGGCGTCGGCCCGTTTCGCTGGGTCGCGCTCTCGGGTGACCCGGAAGACATCCGCAAGACCGACGCGAAGATGAAAGAGCTCTTCCCCGACAACAAGCACCTGCATCGCTGGATCGACATGGCGCAGGAGCGCATCAGCTTCCAGGGCCTGCCCGCGCGCATCTGCTGGATCGGCCTGGGCGAGCGTCACAAGGCCGGGCTGGCGTTCAACGAAATGGTGAAATCCGGAGAGCTGAAGGCGCCCATCGTGATTGGCCGCGATCATCTCGACAGCGGCTCGGTCGCATCGCCCAACCGCGAAACCGAATCGATGAAGGATGGCAGCGATGCCGTGAGCGACTGGCCCTTGCTCAATGCACTCCTCAACACCGCAAGCGGCGCAAGCTGGGTGAGCTTCCACCACGGCGGCGGCGTCGGCATGGGCTACTCGCAGCATGCGGGCGTGGTCATCGTGTGCGACGGCACTGCCGAAGCCGCGGAAAAAATCGAACGCGTTCTCTGGAACGACCCCGCCACCGGCGTCATGCGTCATGCAGATGCCGGCTATGAAGTCGCCGTCGAATGCGCACGCGAAAACGGCCTGAACCTCCCGATGCAGTCATGATCGACATCCACTACCTCAATCACCAGGACGTGCAGGCGCTCGCGCTCACGGACGAAGAAATCCTGCGCGCTGTCGAAGATTCGCTGGCCGCGCAAGGCCGCGGGGAGACGACCATCGAGCCGCGCATGCATCTGGTTCCCGAGAAGGATTGGCCGGGCCACTTCAACGTGCTGCGCGGTTATGTGCGCCCTCTCAATCTTGCGGGCGTGAAGGTGGTGGGCGACTTCTATCGCAACTACGAGCAAGGGCTTCCGTCGGAACTTGCGGTGCTGAACCTGTTCGATCCGAAAACGGGCGCCCCTGTCGCGATCATCGATGCGTCCGATATCACCGACATGCGAACCGGCGCTGTCACCTCCATCGGCGCGAAGCACCTCGCGCGCAGGAATTCGAAGGTGCTCGGCCACATCGGCGCACGCGGCACCTCGTACTGGAACGTGCGCCTGCTCGATCGCATCTTCGATTTCGACGAAATTCGCGTGCATTCACGCCGGCCGGAAAGCCGAAATGAATTCGCCGCGAAGCTGGAACGCGATCTCGGCAAGCCCGTGCTGGCGACTGAAGATTGGGAATCGTGCGTGCGCGGCGCCGACATCGTGGTCGAAGCCTCGCGGCTGGAAAAGCCGCAGCCGATGCTCAAGACCGAGTGGATCAAACGCGGCGCGTGCGTGATTCCGTACGGCACGAACAGCGCCGTCGAGCTGTCGCTCACCGACATCATGGACAAGATGGTGATGGACGATTGGGGACAGGCGAAGGCCGGGCCGTTCGGCGCCTTGCGAGCCCATGTGGACAGCGGCCGCCTTTCGGAGAAGAACCTGCATGCCGAGCTGGGCCAGATCGTCGCGGGCCTGAAGCCGGGCCGCGAGAGCGATGAGGAAACGAACCTGTTCTGGCATCGCGGCCTCTCGCTGTCGGATATCGCGCTCGGCGCAGCGATGCTCGAAAAGGCGCGGCGCATGGACATCGGGCAGCACCTGCGCTTCCGCTGAAAGCTACGCGCATGCCTATTGCCAACGCACGCATGTATTCGGCCACGCCTGCCGTTGCGGCGGCGTGGAAGGAGTTGCTGGCATGGGTGCTGCGCCGTGCGGATCTCGATTGGGAGGTCATCGATTACGTGGCGCCCAAGCCCTTGAGCGAGCTGTGGGCACGCGACGATCTGGGCATCGCAATGATGTGCGGCCTGCCGTTCTCGGAGCGCGAGCCGCAGCCGACCCTGATTGCTGCGCCCGTTCCCTCACCCGAGCGATACGGCGCAAAGCCCGTGTACATGGCGGACATCGTGATCCGCGCAGGCTCCCCGTATCGCAGCATCGAAGACACCGCGGGTGCGGTGGTGGGCTACACACTGGCGGATTCGGTTTCGGGCAGCGTCGCGCCGCGCCGATTTCTAAGCGGCATCGCATACCGCGCGGAGGTGAGCGGCTTGCTCAACCCACGCGCCGTGATCGACGCACTCGCGCAGGGCCGCATCGATGTCGGCCCGCTCGACAGCTACTACCACGACCTGCTGCGCGCCGACACACCGGGCTTCGCATCGCAGGTACGCACGATCGCGTCCGCGCCACCTTTGCCTATCCCGCCGCTCGTTGCGACGGCACCGCTTGCGCCGGCACTTGTGCAACGCATGCGCGATGCGCTGTCGGAAGTCGAGCGCGCACCCGAATTGAATTCAATCCGCGAGCGCCTCCTGCTGCGCGGCTTTGCGTTTCCCGACCCGGCCGACTACGCGGCCCTTGCACGGAGTTCACCATGAAGACCCTTCTTCGATTTGCGTCCCTCGTGTCCCTCTCCTTCCTCGCATTGGCGCTCACGCAGGCCGTCTGGGCGCAGGACTGGCCGGACAAGCCGATCCGCGTCGTCGTGCCCTACCCTGCGGGCGGCATCGCCGACAAGATCGCGCGCGAAACAGCCGAAGAGCTGGGCAAGCGCCTGAAGCAGCCGGTGATCGTCGACAACAAGGCGGGCGCGGCGGGCAACATCGGCTTCGACTATGTCGCGCGCCAGCCCGCCGACGGCTACACGCTGCTGCTCGCGCCCGCTTCCAACCTGACGATCCAGCCGCTGCTGTTCAAGAACCTCACGTACGACCTCGACCGTGACTTCACGCCGGTGTCGCTGCTCGTGCAGACGCCGCAGGTATTGCTGGTGAATCCGAGCCTGCCGGTGCACACGCCCAAGGAACTGGTGGAGTATTCGAAAGCGCATCCGAAGACAGTGAACTTCGGCGTGACCACCGGTGCCTACATGCATCTCGCAGGCGAGCTCTTCAAATCGCAAAGCGGCGCCGACTTCACGGCGATTCCGTATCAAGGCACCGCGCCTGCGCTCAATGCGATGCTCGGCGGTCAGGTGCAGTTCGTGTTCAACGAAGTGACGACGGCCGTTCCGCAAGTCAAAGGCGGCAAGGCGCGTGCGCTCGCCGTCGCGTACAGGACCCGCGCCCCGTGGCTGCCCGACGTGCCGACGATGGAAGAAGCCGGCTATCCCGGATTTGAAGTGACGTCGTGGTATGCGCTCGTTGTGAAGAGCGGCACACCCGCGACTATCGTCGAGACGCTCTCGCGCGAGCTGCACGCGATCATGCAGTCGCCCGAATTCAAGAAGCGCTATGACGCGATGGGCGCGTTCACCGTCGGCAGCACGCCGCAGGAACTCGCTGGTGTGATGCGCTCGGAAAAAGAGCGCTGGACACCGGTGGTCAAGCAAGCCGGCATCCAGCCGAACTGATCGATGCCGGCCTTCACGCTCCGCCCCGGCGAGCTGGACCTTCCGGCGCTGCGCAAACTCTGCGCGAAAGAATCGCTGCAAGTGCGGCTCGATCCTGCTTGCCGCGACAACATCCGCGCGAGTGCCGAGCTGGTTAAGCGTGCAGCGCAGGGCGATGCGCCGGTGTATGGCGTCAACACCGGGTTCGGCAAGCTCGCCACGAAGCGCATCGCGAAAGACGATCTCGCGTTGCTGCAACTCAAGCTGCTGCGCTCGCATGCGGTGGGCGTGGGCGATCCGCTGTCTGCGCCTGTCGTGCGCCTCGTGATGCTGCTCAAGGCCGCGAGTCTCGCTCGTGGATTTTCCGGCGTGCGGGAAGAAGTGATAGCCACGATCCTCGCGCTGCATAACGCGGGCGTCACGCCGGTGATTCCATGCCAGGGCTCGGTAGGCGCGTCGGGCGATCTCGCGCCGCTCGCGCACATGTCGCTGCCTCTCGTGGGCGAAGGCGAAGTGTTCTTCCGCGGCGAGCGCATGCCGGCTGCGGCTGCGCTGAAGCAATGCGGCATCGCGCCTTTGCAACTCGGCGCGAAGGAAGGTCTCGCCCTCATCAACGGCACGCAGGTGTCGACGGCTCTCGCAATCGATGCCTTGCTCGCCGCGGATCGGCTCTTCGAAGCCGCGACGATCGCAGGCGGCCTCACGCTCGATGCCGCGCGAGGCAGCGACGCACCTTTCGATCCGCGCATTCACGCCGTGCGCGGGCAGCCGGGACAGATCGACTGCGCTGCCGCTTATCGCGCGTTGATGATCGGCAGCGAGATCCGCGCGTCGCACCTGGAGAACGACGATCGCGTGCAAGACCCGTACTGCCTGCGCTGCCAGCCGCAAGTCATGGGCGCATGCCTCGACCAGATGCGATACGCCGCGCAGGTGCTGGTGCGCGAGGCGAACGCCGTCACCGACAACCCGCTCGCCTTCGCCGACAACGGTCAGCTGATCTCTGGCGGCAACTTCCATGCGGAGCCCGTGGCGCTCGCATGCGATGCACTCGCGGTCGCCATCGCGGAGATCGGCGCCATCGCCGAGCGGCGCATCGCGATGCTGATCGACACCGTCATCTCGCGACTTCCGCCTTTCCTCACGCCGGAGCCCGGCCTGAACTCCGGCTTCATGATCGTGCACGTCACCGCAGCCGCGCTCGCTTCTGAAAACAAGTCGCTGGCGCATCCGGCGAGCGTCGACAGCCTGCCCACTTCCGCCAACCAGGAAGATCACGTGAGCATGGCGACCTTCGCCGCGCGCCGCCTGCAGCAGATGCTGAAGAACACGGCGCACATCGTCGCCATCGAATTGCTCGCCGCCGCGCAAGGCATCGAGTTCCTTCGTCCGCTCAAAAGCGCACCGTCGCTGGAAAACGTGCTGCGCCTCATCCGCAGCGTCTCACCCGCGATGATGTCCGACCGTTCGCTCGCGCGCGACATCGAGGCCGTCCATCACCTTGTGGCCTGCGGCGATGTCGGCCATGCGATCGAGGCGGAAATCCCCGAGCTGCACAAGCTCAGGCTGGGCGGGTGAAAAAGAGCGCAGGTTTATTGATGTATCGCCGCATGTCAGGCGGCGAGATCGAAGTGCTGCTCGCGCATCCGGGCGGGCCGTTCTGGAAGAACAAGGACGCCGGTGCATGGAGCATCCCCAAGGGCGAATACGAAACGCCCGAAGAGCCCCTGGCTGCCGCATTGCGCGAGTGGGCCGAAGAAACCGGCTTCGCAGCGCAACCGCCTTACCTGCCGCTTGGCGAGATCAGGCAGAAGAACGGCAAGCACGTCATCGCTTGGGCCTTCGAAGGCGACTGCGATCCGGCCAGGCTTGTCAGCAACACCTTCGAGATCGAGTGGCCGCCGAAGTCCGGCCGCATGCAAAGCTTTTCCGAGATCGATAGCGTGCAGTGGTTCGGGCTGGATGAAGCGCGGGCGAAGATCAACGCCGCGCAGGCAGCGTTTGTCGACAAGCTGGCGAAGCTACTGTGATGCGCAGCGTTCCCACGCATGCCGCATCGCAACGCGCGCCTGGTCGAACGTCAGGTGCGAATCGCCCTTGATGCGCTCCCAGTTCGCCCACAGCGATTTCTCGGCCTCCTCGAAGCTGCCGCCGTACTGCGCGCAGCCGATCGTGCCAACGCAATAGGCCGGCGCGTAATCC
>DATJJL010000497.1:0-10151 GCA_035492155.1 Ramlibacter sp.
GTGCGCCATGCACACGCGCGATCTCGCGCACGATGGCCAAGCCGAGCCCACATCCGTCGGAGCTGGAGTTCTGCAGGCGAAAGAAGCGTTCGAACACGCGTTCGCGATCGGCGGCGGGAATGCCCGGCCCGTTGTCCTGCACGATGGCTTCGACCTTGCCCTGGTGATGACGCAATCGCACAGTCACTTCGCCGCCGCGCGGCGTGTAGCGCACGGCGTTGTCGACCAGGTTCGCGAAAAGCTCGACGAGCAGGTGACGATGGCCCGACACGATCGCGTCGCCGCGGTCGTCGTCCTTGTCCAGGCCCAGGTCGATGCCGCGTTCCTGCGCCAGCCACGATTCGCGTTCGAGCACCTCCGTGACGACTTCGAGCAGGTCGACATCGCTCGGCGGCTGCGCGCTGGCAACGCCGCCTTCGACGGCGGTGAATGACAAGAGCTGCTTCACAAGGCGCATGCCGTGATGCACGCTGGCCTCGCTGGCGCGCAATGCCTCTTCGCGCGCGGCGCCTTCCTGCCGCAGCGCGTAGGAAATCTGCGTGTTGAGCACCGTGAACGGCGTGCGCAGCTGGTGCGACGCGTCCGCGATGAAGCGGCTGTGCGCGGACATGTGGTGGTCCAGGCGCTGCGCGTAGTCGTTGAACGCGGCGACGAGCGGCTGCAGTTCGCGAGGCACTCGCGCTTCGCCGAGGCGTTCGGTCGAACCCGGCTCGCGCGCAAGCACGCGGTCGCGCAGCGACAGCACCGGCCGCAGGCCGCGCCGCAGCCCGAACCACAGCAACACCGCGAGGAGCGGCACCACGATGAGGTGCCGGCTCACAGTGGCGAGCCAGATGTCGCGCGCAAGTGCCCGACGGCCATCGAGCGTCTGGCCGACTTCGATCAGCACCGTGCCGCGCTGCGTGCTCGTGAACACCGGTTGCGAGTACGCGACGACGCGAATCGGCCGCCCGCGCAGCACGGCGTCGAAGTAAGTCGCCTGCTCGAGCCCCGGTGTGTGCTTCGGCAGCGGCAGGTCGAAGTAGCCGGTGAGAAGCGTGTCGCCCTCTGCCGTGGCGCGATAGAACACGCGGTCGTGGCTGGGCGATGCGAACATCTCCAGCGCCGCGGGCGGCACCGACACTTGCAGCGCGCCATCTTCGTAGCGCACCTGCTCGCCGATCACGCGCGCGGCGCCGAGAAGCATGCGCTCCTGCACGATGCTCGCCGTCTGCACGGCGGCGTGATAGGAGGTGTAGGCGTCGATGGCCGCCATCAATGCCATGGGCACGAGCAGCCACAGCAGCAGGTGGGCGCGCAGGCTTCTCGCGGGTGCCTCAGTGGCCGGCATGTCGCAGCAGGTAACCCAGGCCGCGCAGGGTGACGATGGCCGCTTCGCTGCCTTCCATTTTCCTGCGCAGGCGATGCACATACACCTCGATCGCATCGGGCGATGCCTGCTCGTCGAGCGTGAAGAGCGTGCCGGCGAGCGCGGCCTTGCTCACCGTCTTGCCCATGTTCATCGTCAGCGCCTCGAGCACCGCGTGTTCGCGCGGCGTGAGCGCAAGCTCGCGTCCGTCGATCGCGAACAGGCGCGTGTTGGTGTCGAAAGTCAGGCGCCCGCACTGGATCTGCGGCGCCTTCAGGTGCGCACGCCTGCGCAGCAGCACGCGGATGCGCGCCTCGAGTTCCTCGACCTCGAAGGGCTTGACCATGTAGTCGTCGGCGCCGCCGTCAAGCGTGCCGACACGCCCGGTCATCGTGTTCGTGGCGGTGAGCACCAGCACGGGTGTTTCGGGGTCCCGGCGACGAAGGCGGCGCAGCACTTCCTCGCCTTCCATCCTGGGCAGCGCGAGATCGAGGATGACAAGGTCGTAGTGCTCGGCGCGCAGACGGGCGTCGGCGTCCTCCCCGTCCAGCGCGCATTCGACGACGTAACGATCACGCTGCAGCGTCCGCGCGAGCCAGCCGGACAGCTCGCGGTTGTCTTCGACGAGGAGGATTCGCATCAGGCGTCGATTATGTTCTCCGCCTGGCAGCGACCGCGGTCAATCGGCCTTGATGTGCTTGTCGCGAATGAGCTTGCCCCAGCGTGACGATTCCGCGGCGATGAAGGCCTGGAACAGCTCCGGCGGGCCCGATCCGATCTCGTTGCCCTGCGACGTGATGCGCTCCTTCAGGTCCGGCTCGTTCAGGGCGCGGTTGACCGCCTGGTTCAGCTTGGCGACGATGGACTGCGGTGTGCCCTTGGGCGCGATGATGCCGAACCAGTTCGACACCACCATGTTCTTGATGCCAAGTTCGGCGAAAGTGGGCACGTCGGGCAGGAGCGGCGAGCGCTTTTCGGTGCAGATGGCGAGCGCGCGCATCTTGCCGGCCTTGATGTGCGGCAGTGACGCCGTGATCCAGTCGAACATGTAGTCCACCGTGCCGGCGAGAAGGTCGGTGGTGGCCGGGCCGCCGCCGCGATACGGGATGTGCGTGGCATAGATGCCGGCGGATTCCTTGAACATCTCGCCCGCGAGGTGATACGCACCGCCCGTGCCTGCCGATGCGAAGCTCAGTTTGCCGGGGTGCGCCTTCGCGTCGGCCAGCAGGTCATTCAGCGTCTTGTACGGCGATGCGGTGCGAACCACCAGCACCGTGGGTCCGCGCTCGAGCATCGCCACGGGCACGAGATCCTTTTGCGGATCGAAAGGCATCTTGGCGAGCAGCCAGCGGTTCACGGCCATCGGTGCGAAATTGCCCACGCCGATCGTGTAGCCGTCCGGCGGTGCCTTCGCGACGAAGTCGGTGCCGATGTCGCCGCCGGCGCCGGCCTTGTTCTCCACGATCACGGGCTTGCCGAAATACGTTTGCAGCTTCTGCGCGACCATGCGTGCGCGCACGTCCGAGCTGCCGCCCGGCGCATACGGCACCACGAGCGTGATGACCTTGCCCGGATAGGCGGCAGGATCCTCGGCGGCCCAGGAGGCCAAAGGGGCGAGCGCGGGCAGGCCCGCGGAAATCAGTAAGTCACGACGACGCATGCGTCTGTCTCCGGTTAAAAACAAAAAAAAGGCGGGCGCAACCTTGGAGGGAAATCGCCCGCTTCAATTCTAGAGAGCCCTAGAACTTGTATCGCATTCCGAGGCCCACTTCGGATTGGGACATGTACCCATTGGCCTGTGCCGCCTTGTACGTGTCCGTCGTCGTCAGGTGATCGGCGGCCAGGTAGAACTCGGTTTGCTTGTCGAGGTGATAGAAGATCGAGCCGTACAACGTCTTGCGCTTGCCGGTGGCCACGCCGGTGACGGTGCTGGTGTCGGCATACGCGTTCTTCACGAAGCCCGACCCGTTCACGCCCGCGTTGTTCGCGCTCATGATCTGGTAGCCCAGCTCGTAGTCGAACACGCCGGGCGGCGTGATCTTCGTCGACAGGGTCCACGCGCTGTCGTGGCGATTTCCCACTGCCACCGGCTGCTCCGCGGTGTAGTGGAAGTAGCCGGCGTTCACGCGAATCAGCGGGCTCACCTGCACGTTGCCGCCGATCGACTGCGTCTGGTGCTTGAAGCTGTTCACGTCGGCGCGAGTGAGAAAGCCTGCGACGGTGAAGCCCGGGCCGTTGTAGGCGAGCGACGCGCTTTCGGTGGTGTTCGTGCCGAAGCTGCCGGGCACGCCGCCGAACTGGTAGGCCAGGCCGCTGATCAGGCTGCCCCAGTCCTTCTTCCACACCACGCCGCGGTCGTAACGCGTGCCGGTGGCGCTGCCTGCGTAGAAGATCAGTTGCTTGAAGTTGTTGTTGTTGCTGTAGCCGCCTTCGTCGAGGCCGGCTTTCTGCGGGCCGTAGGGGTCGCCGTACACGGCCGACGCCGCCGGGTCGCGCGGCAGCGCGTTCTGGCGGCCGAACGTCAGCTTGCCCAGCGACTTGCTCTCGAGGCCCAGCCACGAGTCGCGGTTGAACAGCACACCGGGCGTGTCCATGTTGCCGGTTTGCGATTCGAATTCGCTTTCGAGGCGGAAGATGACGGCGAGGCTGCCGGGGCCGCCGGTCGAATGCCTGCCGGTGATGCCCCAGCGGTTGCCGCTGAACCACGCGACGTCCGGCGAGAACACCTTGTTGCCCGATTTGTCCGCGTGGTTCTTCGAGAAGAGCGTGGCGTCGATGAGGCCGTAAAGCTGTCCGTAGCTGTCGCCGCTTCGCACCATCAGGCCCGAGCCCGGCACGACCTGCGCGGTGACGCCGTTGCTGCCCGCGGGTGCGGCTGCAGCGGCTGCCGTGGCACTGCTCTTTTTCGCATCGGCCGCTGCCGCCTGCACCTGTTCGAGCGCGGCCTGCGCCTTGAGCGCCGCGTCCTGCGCCTGCGCGGCGGCGGCCTGCGCTTGCGCCAGCGCGCGCTGCAGGTCCTGCGTGCTTTGCGCCTGCGCCTGCGCAGTGACAGCCGCCAGACCGAGCGCCGCCCCGGTCAATATCAGTTTCTTCCTCGTCATCGATTCTCCATTCGTGTGGTGGTTTTGGCCCCTGCGAATCTAGGAAGAGCTGGCTTTCGGCCGGCTTTCAGCGCCCCCCGGTGTTTACCGGGGGGCGGCTGAAAGCTGTTAGAAAGAAAACATGCGCTAGGCTTGCGAGGGGACCCTCACGACCTCGCGAGAAGGCCGGCGCCAAGGAGACAACATGCATCGAGCCGCCCGGCTCGTCACCGGTTTCGTTTTCGCGATCACCTTGTGCGTCGCGCACGCGGAGCGCATCGTGCTGATCGTGGGCGGCGCCGAAAAGCAGATCTACCTGCCCGCGGCGCTCGCGCAGCGCCTGGGCTACTTCGCCGAGCAGTCGCTCGATGTCGACCTGGAAAGCGAGCCTTCGGGCGTGAGCGCGGCCGACGTGCTTCTCACCGGCGGCGCGCAAGGCGTGATCGGCGCGTACGACCACACGATCGACCTGCAGGCGCGCGGCAAATCGGTGAAGTCGCTGGTGCAGTTCACCATCGCGCCCGGCGAGGCCGAGCTCGTTTCCGCACACAAGGCCGCTGCCATCAAGTCGCCGGCCGACTTCGCGGGCCGCACACTCGGCGTGACAGGCCTGGGCTCATCCACGAGCTTTCTCACGCAGTACCTTGCGCTGGCGCACGGCGTGAAATCGCCGGAATTCCGCCTGCAGCCGGTGGGCAGCGGCAACACGTTCGCAGAAGCCCTGCGCTCGGGGCGCATCGACGCAGGCATGACCACCGAGCCCACCGCCTCAAGGCTCATCGCATCGGGCGATGCGAAGCTGCTGGTGGACCTGCGCACGCCCGAAGCGACGCAGAAGGCGCTCGGCGGCCTTTATCCCTTCACGTGCCTTTATGTGCCGACGGACTGGCTGGCCACGCATCACGAACAGGCGCAAAAGCTGGCCAACGCGCTCGTGAAAGCGCTGCGGTTCATCGGTGCGCACTCGGCCGCGGAAATTGCCGCGGTGCTGCCGCCGGAGTTCCTCGCCGGCGGGCGCGCGATCTATGTGCAGTCGCTCGCGCACAGCAAATCGATGTTCACGCCCGACGGCGTGATGCCGCCGTCGGGCCCTGCGTCGGTGCTGCGCGTGCTGTCGGCCGTGAATCGCAACGTGCAGAACAAGCAGATCGATCTTGCGCAGACTTACACGACCGAGTTCGTGAATGCGGTGAAATAGATCAGCGATCGCTTTCGGGATTGAGAACGAAGTCGTATTCGACGAGATAAGTGCCGTCGGGCTGCTTCACCCATTCGGCAACGAGCGACTGCCGCACGCCGAACACCGCATCGGAATCGAGATAGGCGTCGCCCTGACGGAAAACGTGCGTGATCAGCGTTTCGTAGCCGGGCGCTTCGATCATGAAGTGCAAATGCGCGGGCCGCCACGGATGGCGCTGCGTGGCGCGAAGCATGTCGCCCACGGGCCCGTCGTCGGGAATCGGGTACGCCTCGGCAAGGATGGAGCGGAAGGAGTAGCTGCCGTCGCCGCGCGAGGAAAGCGTGCCGCGCGCCATGTGTTTGTCACCGCCCCGCTGCACGTCGTACTTGCCTTGCGCATCGGCTTGCCACACATCGATGCGCGCGCCGGGCACCGGCTTGCCGTGGATGTCCCGCACGCAGCCTCGCACGAGGCAGGGCGTGCCGACGGCGCCGTTGGCCACATCGTCGCCGCATTCGAATTTCGGCGCGCCTTCGACATAGAACGGCCCGAACACCGTCGACTCCGTCGCGCCTTTCGGCTTGTCGTTGTTCATCGCGACGACGAGCATCGACAGGCCCAGCGTGTCCGACAAAAGAATGAATTCCTGGCGCTTCTCATCGGTCATGCGACCGACGCGCGTGAGGAACTCGATGCCCTCGAACCATTCGTCCTCGGTCAGCTTCACCTCGCGCGCAAAAGCGTGAAGGTGCTTCACGAGGCTCGTCATGATTTCCTTCAGCCGCGGATCGGGCGTTGCCGCCATGCGGGCGATGACGGCGCCTGTGATGTTGTCCTGCGTGAGGTTGCGCATGCTGCTCTCCTGGATGGCACATGATAAGAAGGCTTTGCTCAGCCCGGTGCAAGCGACGAGCACCCATCTCGCGAGACAATGCGCCATCCGGGAGGAAGTGTGTCCCAGTCTTCGATCGCATCATTGAGCGCCCAGGCACGGGCCTTCGCGCGCAGGCCCATGTTTCGCGAAGGGGCGCGAGACGCCATACCGATGGCAATCGGCATTGCCGCGTGGGGCCTGGTGGCCGGCGTGGCCATGGCCAAGAGCGGCATGGGCGTGCCGCTGGCGATCTTCATGTCCGTGCTCGTGTACGCGGGCTCCGCGCAGATTGCCTCCTTGCCGCTGATTTCTGCCAACGCGCCCATGTGGGTCGTGTGGGCGACCACGCTGTGCGTGAGCCTGCGCTTCATGGCTTTCAGCTTTCACTACCGCCCTTACTTCGCGCACCTGCCGCGCAAACATCGCATCGCGATCAGTTACCTGATGGGCGACACGAACTTCGCGCTTTTCATGCGCCGCTTTCCGCAATACGAGCCCGGCCTGAAGCATGACGAATACTTCCTCGGCGCCGCGATCGTCACCTGCGGCATGTGGCAGCTGTCGGTCATCACCGGCATCGTGGCGGGCCACGGCATTCCGACGTCGTGGGGCGTGGGCTTCGCAGGGACGATGGCATTGCTCGCGCTCACTTGCACGCAGCTGCGTACACCGTCGACATGGGTCGCGGCAGTGGTGGCCGCCTGCGCCGCCATCGCGGCATATGCCTTGCCGCTGAAACTGAACATCCTGGTGGCGATCGCAGCGGCCGTTGCCTTCGGCGTCGTTGCCGAGCATACGAGCGCCGCCCGCCGGAAAGCCGTCACGTGAGCGCGCTGACGATCTTCTTCACATCGCTGGGCATGGCGGTGGTCACGCTGGTGTGCCGCTCGTTCTTCCTCATTTCGGAAGAAGACCTGCCCATGCCGAACTGGCTGCGCGAAGGGCTTCGCTACGCACCCACCGCTGCGCTCGCGGCCGTCGTCACGCCGGAGCTGCTCATGACGCAAGGCCACCTTGTCGACACCTTCCGCGACGCGCGCATCTACGGTGCGCTGGCGGGCCTGGCGTTCTATGTGTGGAAGCGCAGTTTGTTCGGCACCATCGTCTGCGGGACGGGTGTGATGCTGGCGCTGAAGTTCGCGCTGGGTTGGTAGCTCGGACGGTTCCCGGGCCGACTGGAAGAACTACCGGCGCGATTGCGATTCGTTCAGAGCCACGGCCGCGCGAATGAGCGCCTTGAAAGCCTTCTCGTCGATCTTGTCGCCCTCGTGAAAGTCGATCGCGCGGCGCACCTTGCCCTCGAGGCTGGCGTTGAACAGCCGCGACGGATCCTCGAGCGACGCGCCTTTCGGAAACGTGAGCTTCACCGCGCTCTTGTAGCTCTCGCCGGTGCAGACGATGCCCGCGTGCGACCACACGGGCACTGCCCATTTCCACTCTTCGACGATCGCCGGGTCGGCCTGCTTGATGAGTGCGCGAAGCCGAGCCAGCGTCTTGCCTCGCCAGTCGGCCAGGCCTGCGATGCGTTCGTCGATGAGGTCCGATGCGTTCAATGCGAGCTTCTCCCGATCATCTTCCAGCCGTTGCCCGAGGGATCGCGAAAACTCGCGTCCACCGCGCCGTAGCGGTCCGTCGGCTCCTGCGTGAATTCCACGCCGAGCCCACGCATGCGTTCGTAGGCGGCGCGGCAATCGGCAACGGCGAGCACCAGCGGCGGCATCGCGCCTTTGGCCACCATCGCCTGCAAACCTTGCGCCGTCGCGGCGTCATGCATCGGCGGGCCGGGCTTGAACAAGCCGAGCTGGAACGAGGGCTGGTCCGGATGCTGCACCGTCAGCCACCGGTAATCGCCGTTGCGCACGTCCGTGTGGGCTTTGAAGCCCAGCTTGTCGACATAGAAAGCGAGTGCCTCGTCCTGGTCCCGCACATACAAACCCACTGTCTCGACGCCTTGGTTCATCGGTTCTCCTTCATTGGTCGGACCGATTTATACCGGCGGCGATTCGGCGCCGCTTCTCCAAAACTGCGATGTCCAGTTCCGGCCGCTGCGCCGCGCTCAGGAAGCATCCGGGCACGAGTTCCAGCGCGTTGGCCGCTGCACGTGCACGCTTGCGAACGGTGGACGGTGTCTCGCCCGTGATGTCGCGAAAAATGCGGCCGAAGGTGCCCAGGCTCTGCCATCCCGTGCGAAACGCGATCTCGGTCACCGGCAAGTCGGTGTCGCGCAGCAGCGCGGTCGCACGCTCGATGCGGCGCGTGAGCAGGTAGCGATGCGGCGGCACGCCGAAGGCCTGCTTGAACGAGCGCGCGAAATGCGCCTGCGACACAGCGCTCACGTCGGCCAGGCGATCGACGGGCCAGTCCTCGTGCGAGGCGGCGTCCATGCGGTCCTTCGCGCGCAAGAGGCGGCGAAGCAGCGCGGGGTCCTGCGTGTTCTCGCGGGTCACGTCTTCAGTGCCCGCATCACGTTCTCGGGCGTAGCGGGCGCGTCCATCGTCACGCGTTTGCCGTCGGCGCGCGCCTGCGCAACCGCGTCGCGGATCGCTTCCCACACGCTGATCGCGAGCATGAGAGGCGGCTCGCCCACAGCCTTGCTGCCGCCGACGTTGTCCTCGCGGTTCGCCTCGGGCCACAAGCGAATCTCGAAGTGCGCGGGCACGTCGCCGGTCGCCGGAATCTTGTAGGTGCTCGGTGCATGCGTGGTGAGCAGGCCCTTGTCGTTCCACACGAGTTGCTCGCTGGTGAGCCAGCCCACGCCCTGGATGAAACCGCCCTCGATCTGGCCGATGTCGATCGCGGGGTTCAGGCTGGTGCCCACGTCGTGCAGGATGTCGACCTTGAGCACGCGCGTCTCGCCGGTGAGTGTGTCGACGGCGACTTCGCTGCACGCGGCGCCGTAGGCGAAGTAATAGAACGGGCGGCCGGTGAGCGTGGTCTTGTCGTAGTGGATCTTCGGCGTGCGGTAGAAGCCGTCGCTCCACAGCTGGATGCGATTCGCGTACGCGGCCTTCGTCACCTCGGCGAACGCGCGCACGCATTTCGGCGTGATCACTTGCCCACCTGCGAATCGCACCGCACCTGCGCCGCAGTTGTCCAGGCCGCCGACGAACGCCGCGAGGTTGTCGCGCACGTTGCGCGCCGCGTACTGCGCCGCGCGGCCGTTGAGGTCCGTGCCGCTCGACGCCGCGGTCGCAGATGCGTTCGGCACCTTGCTCGTGTCCGCTGCCGTGGAGCGCACGCGCTCGAAAGGCACGCCGAGTTCGTCGGCCACCACCTGCGCGACCTTCGTGTTCAGACCTTGGCCCATCTCGGTGCCGCCGTGGTTCACCTGCACGCTGCCGTCCGTGTACACATGCACCAGTGCGCCCGCCTGGTTGAAGAGGGTCGCGGTGAAGCTGATGCCGAACTTCACGGGTGTGACGGCCATGCCGCGCTTGATCACAGGGCTCGCGGCGTTCCACTGCGCGATTCGCTCGCGCCGGTCGCGGTAGTTCGCATGGGCCTCGAGGTCCGCGATCATCGGCTCGAGGATGTTGTCCTCAACCTTCATCTGATAGTGCGTGACGTTGCGCTCTTCGACGCCATAGAGATTGCGCTTGCGCACGTCGAGCGCGTCCATGTTCAATTCGCGCGCGATGTCGCCGAGGATCGCCTCGATGAGGATCACGC
>DATJJL010000498.1:0-12555 GCA_035492155.1 Ramlibacter sp.
GCCGACGGCAAGTCGATCGCCAGCTACGACTACAACGTCGATGTCACGAAGAAGGTCGTCGACATGGCGCACAAATTGGGCGTCACCGTCGAAGGCGAACTCGGTTGCCTCGGCTCGCTCGAGACGATGAAAGGCGACAAGGAAGACGGCCACGGCGCCGAAGGCACGATGACACGCGAGCAGCTTCTCACCGACCCGGAGCAGGCCGCCGACTTCGTGAAGAAGACGCAGCTCGACGCGTTGGCGATTGCCATCGGCACGAGCCACGGCGCCTACAAGTTCTCGCGCAAGCCCACGGGCGACATCCTCGCGATCGACCGCATCAAGGCGATCCACAAGCGCATCCCGAACACGCACCTGGTGATGCACGGCTCGTCGTCGGTGCCGCAGGATTTGCTGGCGATCATCAACCAGTACGGCGGCAAGATGAAAGAAACGTACGGCGTGCCGGTCGAAGAGATCCAGGAAGCCATCAAGCACGGCGTGCGCAAGATCAACATCGACACCGACATCCGCCTCGCAATGACGGGCGCGGTGCGCAAGTTCCTCGCCGAGAACCCGGACAAGTTCGATGCGCGCGAATGGCTCAAGCCCGCGCGCGAAGCGGCCAAGCAGATCTGCAAGCAGCGCTACCAGGAGTTCGGCTGCACGGGGCAAGCGGGCAAGATCAAGCCCGAGCCGCTCGCCGTCGTCGCGCAGCAGTACGAAAAGGGCCAGCTCGCGCAGGTCGTGACCTGAACAGGCAGCAGCGCTCGAAAGCCGCCTCCGGGCGGCTTTTTTCATGGCAAAATCACTTATACACATCGAAGGTGTATTGCAGGAATGACCACGCGGACCAACATCGTTCTGGACGACGACCTGGTTGCCCAGGCAATGAGGCGCGCCGGCGTCAAGACAAAAAGAGCAGCTGTCGAAGCGGCGTTGAGAGCGTTCGTCAAGAAGCCCGACTACTCGGGCCTGCTCGCGCTTATCGGCACTGACTCCATCGACGACGACTACGACCCCAAGGCGCTCTTTCACGAACCCGTGCATGTGGCAGAGCCGCGCCCACACTACCGCGCCGCGAAGACGAAAAGCAAAAGCAGTGCTCGTTCCGGGGCGCGCAAGCGTTCGCGATGATCGCCGACTCTTCTGCGTGGATCGAGCTTTTGCGAGGGCGCGCGACGCCGGTCGCGCAGCGGCTCGAAAGGGCGCTCAAGCGCGGCGAGCGGCTTTTCATGCCGGACGTCGTCTACCAGGAAGTGCTGCAAGGCGCACGCGACCCGCATCACTTCGTGCGCCTGCAAGCGCAACTTGATCTCGTGCCGCCTTTCATCGCGCAAGACGCCCGCCAGGTCGCCCATCTGGCGGCGATGCTCTACGCGCGATCCCGTTGGCAAGGCTCTACCCTTCGCAGCCCGAACGACTGCCTGATCGCGGCTTGCGCCATCGAAGCCGATGAGCCGCTGCTTCACGCGGATCGCGATTTCGATCGCATCGCCGAGATCGATCCGCGGCTGCGCTTTGCTTGAGGGAAAATCACGACCGTCATGACCGCCGCACTGCACACATCCAGCATCTCATCCCTCCCGCTCCTCGCGCGCGGCAAGGTCCGCGACAATTACGCCGTGGGCAGCGACCGCATCCTGATGGTCGCGAGCGATCGCCTCTCGGCTTTCGACGTGATCATGGGCGAGCCGATTCCCGGCAAGGGCGAGCTCCTCACGCAGATGGCGCTCTTCTGGTTCGCGCGGCTCGGGCACATCTGCCCGAACCATCTGACGGGTGACGCGCCCGAATCCGTGGTGACACCTGAAGAAGTCGCGCAAGTGCGCCGCCGCTCGATGCTCGTGAAGCGGCTGAAGCCGATCCCTGTCGAAGCCGTGGTGCGCGGTTATCTCGCAGGAAGCGGCTGGACCGAATACCAGCACTCGCAATCCGTGTGCGGCGTGAAGCTGCCCGCGGGCCTCAAGAACGCAAGCAAGCTGCCCGAGCCGATCTTCACGCCGGCCGCGAAAGCCGAGATGGGCGAGCACGACGAGAACATTTCGTTCGAGCAGGTCGTGAAGATCACCGGCCCGGAAGTCGCCGCAAAGATCCGCGACTTGTCGATCCGCATCTACAAGGAAGCCGCGGAGTTCGCGCTGACCAAAGGCATGATCATCGCGGACACGAAGTTCGAATTCGGCCTCGACGAAAAGAACGACGTCGTGCTGATGGACGAAGTGCTCACGCCCGATTCGTCGCGCTATTGGCCGGTGGAAGGCTACGAGGAAGCGTTCAAGGCAGGAAAGAATCCGCCGAGCTTCGACAAGCAGTTTGTGCGCGACTGGCTGGAATCCGTGCGCATCGACGGCAAGCCTTGGCCGAAGAAACCTCCCGCGCCTTCGCTGCCCGCTGATGTGATCGAGAAGACGGCAGCAAAGTATCGCGAAGCGCTCGAGCGTCTTCGCGCGTGATCGCCAGTTAGCTCAGCACGACGCTCGACAAGCGGCGGCGATACGTTGCCACCGTCGGATCGTCCGGCGGGATCTGCCCATCGGCCACTTTCGGCTTCGGCGCTTCCATGACTTCCAGGACGGCGATGTAGGTCTTGCGCGCGGCTTCCTCGTTCCATGCCTTGTCGCGCATGAGGATCTCGAGCAGCTCGTCCATTGCGTCCGTCCAGCGGCGCTGTGCGATGAGCGCGCGCGCGCGGCCAAAGCGCGCCTCGAAGTCGCGTTTGTTTGCCGTGATGCGTGCATCCAGCGGCGCAATGTCGGCCTTGCCGCTGTCCATGGCGTCGATCACTCGCTGCAGCGCGTCGATGCGCTGCGACGCCGGAGCGGTGGGCGCAAGCGGCGTGAATTCGGTTTTGGCTTCGGCCACGCGTCCGGCACGCAGCAGGGCCTTCACGTAGTCGATGCGGCCGGGCTCGTCCGATGGGTTTGCCTCCAACGCCTGATGCAACTTGTGCAGCTGCGCATCCGGATCGCCGGGCAGCGTCTCCTCGATCACTTCCTCATCGATCGGGCTTTCCTCGTCCGGCGGCAGGTGCTTGTCGAGGAACTGGCGCACCTGGCCTTCGGGCAGCGCGCCCATGAAGCCGTCGACGGGCTGCCCGCCCATCATCAGGATCACCGTCGGGATGCTGCGGATGCCGAAGGCACCTGCGAGCTGCTGTTGCTGGTCCGAGTCGATCTTGGCAAGCTTGAATCGCCCGCCGTAATCTGTCTCGAGTTTCTCGAGGATGGGTCCGATGACTTTGCACGGGCCGCACCAGGTGGCCCAGAAGTCCACCAGCACGGGCTGCTGCATCGAGGCCGCGATGACCTCCGCTTCGAAGTTTTCCAGGGTGACGTCGATCATCTCGGGTAGCTCAGGGCGAGCCCTTTAAAATTCAACCTTTGGGAGCATCAATGGCGAGCTCGGTACAAATCGGTGTGGTGATGGGGTCCAGCAGCGACTGGGACACCATGCAGCACGCCATAGCGATTCTCCAGGAATTCGGCATCGCGCATGAGGCCAGGGTCGTTTCCGCGCACCGGATGCCGGACGACATGTTCGCCTATGCGCAAGATGCCGCCGCTCGCGGCCTGAAAGCCATCATCGCAGGCGCGGGCGGTGCGGCTCATCTTCCGGGCATGCTGGCCGCCAAGACGGTGGTGCCGGTGCTCGGCGTTCCTGTGCCGAGTCGCCATCTGCAAGGTGTCGATTCCCTGCACAGCATCGTGCAGATGCCCAAGGGCATTCCCGTCGCGACATTCGCCATCGGCGCGGCCGGCGCTGCCAATGCGGCACTTTTTGCCGTCGCGCTTCTCGCGAACGAAGACGCGGCCCTGCGCCGCCAGCTCGAAGCATTCCGCCAACGCCAAACCGAAGAGGCGCGGCACATGAGCCTGCCCGCTGCAGGATGACTGCAACACCGACGATTCTTCCGGGCGCAACGCTCGGTGTCATGGGAGGTGGCCAGCTCGGCCGCATGTTCGTGCACGCTGCGCAGCGCATGGGCTACTTCACAGCCGTGCTCGATCCGGATGAGGCCAGCCCTGCTGGTCTCGTGAGTCATCACCACATTCGCACCGCATACCTCGACGAGCAGGGCCTCGCGGAACTCGCGCGCGTGAGTGCGGCCATCACCACCGAATTCGAGAACGTGCCCGCTGCGGCACTGACCAAGCTTTCGCAACAGCGCCCTGTGGCACCCGGCCCTTACGCCGTTTCGATCGCACAGGACCGCGCGCGCGAGAAGGCGCACTTCACGCGTGTGCACGTGCCTTGCGCGCCGCACGCCGTCATCGAAACCGCGCGGCATCTCGCAAGCGTCGGTGACGACCTCCTGCCCGGTGTGCTGAAGACTTCCCGCCTGGGCTACGACGGCAAGGGCCAAGTGCGCGTGGCGAATCGCGAAGAGCTTGTCACCGCGTGGGACGAGCTCAAGCATGTGCCCTGCGTGCTGGAAAAGCTCCTGCCCCTTGACTACGAATGTTCGGTGGTCGTCGCGCGATCGGACCATGGCGGCTTCGTGCACCTGCCTGTGCAGCGCAACCTGCATCGCGGCGGAATACTTGCGGTCACCGAAGTGCACGAGGCTTGCGTTCCGCCCGCACAGGCGCAACAGGCGATCGTGGCGGCTAAAGCCGTTGCCGATGGCTTGCACTACGTCGGCGTGCTGTGCGTCGAGTTCTTCGTGCTCGAGGACGGCGCGCTGGTGGTCAACGAGATCGCACCGAGGCCGCACAACAGCGGCCATTGGAGCATCGACGGCAGCGACGTGTCCCAATTCGAGCTCCAGGTGCGTACGCTCGCGGGCTTGCCGCTCGTGGCGCCGCGCCAGCACAGTCCCGCGATCATGCTCAACCTGCTGGGCGACTTGTGGTTCCGCGAAGGCGATGAGGAGCGCACGCCCGCGTGGGCCGAGGTGCTCGCGTTGCCGGGCGCGCATTTGCATTTGTACGGCAAGCAAAGCGCGCGACGCGGGCGCAAGATGGGCCACCTGAACGTGACGGGCGCATCGGTCGACGATGTGCGCCGCACCGCGTTGCAGGCCGCGGGAATCCTGGGCATCGAACCGTTCTAGGCACATCGTGATTCTCGAAGGCGCATCGCAAGCTTCCATCGCGCAAGCGGTGAGCACGCTTTCGCGCGGCGATCTGGTCGCGTTCCCGACCGAAACCGTCTATGGCCTGGGTGCCGATGCGGGCAGCGACGCAGCCGTCGCGAAGATCTTCGCCGCCAAGGGACGGCCCGCCGACCACCCGCTCATCGTGCATGTGCCCGATGCCGGGGCTGTCGATCGCTTCGCCGATCACATTCCGGATTTCGCGTGCAAGTTGATGCAGGCATTCTGGCCCGGGCCGCTCACGCTCATCCTGCCGCGCCGCGAAGGCATCGCCGCGGCCGCTGCGGGAGGTCAAGGCTCCATCGGCTTGCGGTGCCCTTCGCATCCTGTCGCGCACGCCCTTCTCGCCGCATGCACGCAGGCGGGAGTGGGCGGCGTTGCGGGCCCGAGCGCCAATCGCTTCGGCCGTGTGAGCCCTACCACTGCGCAGCACGTCGCATCCGAATTCGGCGAATCGCTCCTTATTCTCGACGGCGGAGCGTGCGAGGTCGGCATCGAATCGACCATCGTCGATTGCACGCGCGGCGCACCGGTGTTGCTGCGGCCGGGGATGATCACGCCCGCACAGATCGAGCAGGCCTGCGGCGAGCGCTTGCGCAACCCCGGCGAGCTGGAAGATGCGGCTCCGCGAGCTTCGGGCACGCTGGAATCGCACTACGCGCCGCAGGCGCGGGTCCGGCTGATGGATGCGCAGGCGCTGCAGGCGGCTCTGGACGTACTCGGCAGCGAAGCGCAAGGGTTGGCGATTTATTCCAGGGTGATCGTGAAGACGGCCTCCACGCGCGTGCTGCGCCGGCGCATGCCGGACGACGCAGGTGAAACCGCGCGGCAGCTTTTCGCGGTGCTTCGTGATTTCGACGCGCAGGGCGTTCGCCTGATCTGGGTCGAGGCGCCGCCGGACACGCCGGAATGGGCCGGCGTGCGTGACCGGCTGCAGCGCGCCGCGGCTTGACGGGGCGTTTACCGGCCCCCGCTAAACTACCCGCCGGCAAATTGGAGAACTCAATGGCATTTCAGTGGATGCGCCGCGCCCTCGTGGCACTGGCGCCCGCAGCGCTGCTTGCGCTGGCCGCATGCGGCTCGGGAACGATCGAATCGCAGTTCCAGCCTGCGCGCATCGTCGTGTTCGGCGACGGCCTGTCGGACATGGGCAATACAGGAACGCGTTACAACGTGAACGACTCGACCGCCATGTGGGTGAAGCTCGTGGCGCTCGACTACGGTGTGGCGCTGGACAAGTCCGCCGCCGGCGGCACCGACTACGCGACGGGCAATGCGCGCGTCACGCTCACGCCCGATGCAGCCGGCAACGGCGCCCCGACGGTCAAGGCGCAGATCGACAGCTTCCTCGCAGCGAACGGATCCTTCAACACGGGTGACCTCGTGATTCTCGAAGCCGGCATCAGCGACCTGGTCGTGCAGATGCAGGCGTATCGCTCGGGCGCCATCACGAGCGACCAGCTGATTGCCAATGCGCGCCAGGCCGGCCAGGACCTCGCCGCGCAGGCCAAACGCGTCGAAGCCTCGGGCGCAACGCACATCGTGCTGGTCGGGCCCTACGATTTGAGCAAGACGCCCTGGGGCATCGGGACCAACCAGCAGGGCGTGCTCACCTCCGCGACCACCGCGTTCAACACCGGGCTGCTGGTGGACCTTGTGAACGAGGGCAACAACATGCTCTATGTGGACGCGGCGCTGCTGTTCAACTTGATGGCCGGCACCCCGACGGCCTACGGCATGCAGGATTCCACTACCGCGGTCTGCACCTCCGTCGATCCCGGGCCCGGCATCGGAATCGGCGCGGGCCAGGTCAACTCGGCGCTTTGCACATCGAGCACGATCCTGAGCGGCGCCAACTACAGCTTCTACATGTGGGCCGACTCCGTCTATCCAACGCCGACGCCGCACTCGCAGCTGGCCTCCTACGCCTTCTCGCGAATCCACAGCCGCTGGTAATTCGCAAGGTCGCTAGCGCGACCAGCGGATCTTCATCGCGAGGATCGCCACCGCCAACGCGAGCGTGATCGCGTTGGCGACGACGATAGGCCAGGCGCCGAGCATCAGTCCGTACACGAGCCAGAGGAACACGCCGATGGCGAAAGCGATGTACATGCCGAGCGAAATGCCGCCGACATCGCGCGAGCGATACGTGTGCCAAACCTGAGGCACGAAGCTCGCCGTCGTGAGCAAGGCGGCGAGCGATCCGATGATTTCAGCCGCGATCCCCATCATGGGCCTTGGGCCGTCCATGCCACGAGCGCATCGATCGCTCCCTGCACGGCGGCAGCATCAGGATGGTTCGCGATGGCCACGACGACCCATCGCTTGCCGTTCGCGCCGTCCACATAGCCTGCTACGCCGTGCGCATCGCGCAAGCTGCCGGTCTTCAAATGGGCGGAGGCCACAGGCATCCTTCGCAGCGTGCCATCGACGCCGGCCATCGGAAGCGACGACAGGAACTCCGGCATCAGGGGCGAAGCCCACGCGACTTGAAGCAGTCGCGCGAGTTGTGCTGCGGTGATGCGCTCGTCGCGGGCAAGCCCCGAGCCGTTGTGGATCGCAGGCGGCTCGCCGCCGATGCGCTCGCGCCACCAGGCATTGACCGCCTGCCGTGCCGCATCGAACGTTGCCGGGTTCGAGCGCTGCAGGCCCATCGTGAGGAAGACCTGCTGCGCCATCACGTTGTTGCTGAATTTGTTGATGTCGCGAATCACTTCGGAAAGCGGCGGCGAGCTCATCTCGAAGGCGGGCACCAGCCCCGAGGGAACACGGCCGTCGCGCACGGCGCCCTTGAGCCTTCCGCCGAGCTGTTGCCACATGCCGGCTACTGCGCGCGCTGCATAACTCGCCGGGTCGACGTACGCAACGGGCCAGCGCTGCTCGCCGCAGCCCGCGCCGTAGGTGCCGGCAAATCTCACGCGCGCCGGATTCGCGAAATCGGCACGAAGCGCGCTGCGCCAATCGCCACACCCGTTTTTCGCGATCGGTACATCGTCCGGAAATTTCACGCCCGCGAGCGGCGGCTCGACCTCGACCAGCGCGCGAGATCCGGCCGGCGTGAATGTCATCAGCACCGACTTGAAGTTGATCAGCAGCGCGTCGGGCGATGCGTTGTACGGCCGCAGCGGCTCGCCGTCGAATGCGCCAGGGTCCTGCGGCGGCACTTCGAAGGCGCTGTGATCGAGGACGATGTCGCCGGCGATGGTGTGGATGCCCAGCCCCTGAATTCGCCGCATCAGCAGCCACAGGCGCTCGGAGACGAGCTTCGGATCGCCTTGACCCCTGACATACAGGTTGCCCTGCAGCACACCGCGCTCGATCGGCCCGTCGACGTACACGGGAGTCTTCCACGTGTACGCCGGGCCGAGCATCTCGAGCGCTGCAAACGTGGTCGTGAGTTTTGCGATCGATGCAGGATTGACCGCGACGTCGGCGCCGTAGCTCAGCCTTGGCGGCGACTTGCCTTCCGCGTCGACCACCATCGCAACAAGTGCATCGGGCGGCAGCTTCGCACGAGCGAGTGCCGCTTCGACGGTGGGCGGGAGCGGCTGCGCGTGGCAATTGAAAGCGACGAGCAGCGCGATCAGGCCAATCCGGCGGAGCAGGAGCATGCGTCGATTATGTCGTTCGATAATGTCGAGCCTTGAACCTTCTTGCCTTCGACACCAGCACCGAAACTCTGCGCGCGGCAGCGCTTCGCAGCGGCACGAGTGCGATCGAGCAGGAAGGTGCAGGCGGAGCGCAGGCATCGGCTTGCTTGCTTCCGCTCTTGCAATCGCTGCTTGCGCGCGCCGGGCTCGCGCTTCGCGACCTCGATGCGATCGTCTTCGGCAGGGGGCCGGGATCGTTCACGGGCTTGCGCACGGCCTGCTCGGTCGCGCAAGGACTTGCTTTCGGTGCCAACGTTCCGGTGCTGGGCATCGACACGCTTCTGGCCGTTGCAGAGGATGCGCGCCGCCGCTGCGGCGCGAGCCGTGTCGTCGCGCTGCTGGATGCGCGCATGGGTGAGATCTACATGGGGCATTACGTTCACGATGGCGCAGCGTGGCAGCGCGACGGCGACATCCTGCTGGCTCGTCCGGAAGCGGTGCGCGTGCCTGAGGGCTTCGTGCTCGCCGGCAATGCTTTCGGCATCTACGGCGACGCGTTGCCCAAGGATGCGCCGCGCGTGGACGCCGTGCCATCCGCCACGGCGATGTTGCGCCTGGCGCCCGCACTCATCGCGGCCGGCGGCGCTCACGATGCGGCGCAGGCCCTGCCTGTATACATTCGCGATAAAGTGGCCCAAACGACCGAAGAGCGCGCGCAGGCGCGCCGCAAGACATGAGCGCCGTTCTCAGACCCGCCGAAGCCCAGTTCGAGCCGATGACCGACGCGCGGCTGGACGAGATCGTGCCCATCGAAGAGCGCGCCTACGAGCATCCGTGGACACGAGGCAATTTTGCGGACTCGCTGCGCTCCGGGTACCAGGCGCAAGTGCTCGTTGCCGACGAAACCCTTCTGGGCTATTTCGTTGCGATGGAGGGTGTGGACGAAGTGCACCTGCTCAACATCACGGTGTCGCCCGAGTACCAGTCGCAGGGATGGGGACGCATCATGTTGGACGCGATCGCTCTGTGGGCACGCGGCCGGGCCGCGCAGTGGCTATGGCTCGAGGTGCGTGCGAGCAACCAGCGCGCGCAACGCATCTATGAGCGCCAGGGCTATCGTCGCGTCGGCGAGCGCAAGGGCTATTACCCCGCGCAGGACGGCCGCCGCGAGGACGCCATCGTGATGAGCCTGAAGCTATGACACTGCTGCTGGACGACAGGCGGCTCGCGATGCTGGAACAGTTCGGCATACGCTTGCCTGCCGACGCACGCGCCGCAGAGCCCGAGGCGGCACCAAGTCCCATGGAAACAGTGCAGGCCGGCGCTCGCGTCGAGCCGATCGCAGCGCAAGCGCCCGGCATCGAATTGGCCCCGCGCGCCAGCGGCATCGAGCTCATGGAGTGGGACGAACTCGGCGACGCGGTTGCTTCTTGCCGCGCGTGCAAGTTATGTGCGACGCGGCGCAATACGGTGTTCGGTGTCGGCGATCTGCAGGCCGACTGGCTGGTCGTCGGCGAGGCGCCGGGCGAAAACGAGGATCTTCAAGGCGAGCCTTTCGTGGGACAAGCCGGCAAGCTTCTGGACAACATGCTCAAGGCACTGGGACTTTCGCGCCACGAGAAGGTCTACATCGCCAACGTGCTGAAGTGCCGCCCACCGGGCAATCGCAACCCCGAGCCCGAAGAAGTATCGCAGTGCGAGCCATTCCTGCGCAGGCAGGTGCAGCTGCTGCAGCCGAAGATCATCGTGGCGATGGGCCGTTTCGCTGTGCAGTCGCTCCTCGGCACGACCGAAGCGATCGGCAAGCTGCGGGGACAGCGCCACACGTATGCGGGCGTGCCGGTGATCGTCACGTATCACCCGGCTTACCTGTTGCGCAGCCTGCCCGACAAGGCGAAGGCCTGGGCCGACCTGTGCCTGGCCCGCGAGATCGCCAATACCCAGGGCTGATCAGCTTTCGGCCGGCCTGAAAGCGCGCGGCGAAAGCTTGCGCCGCTTGAAGTCGATGCCGCTGAACTCGGCGTAGTCCTCCAGCGAGCGAATGCGCCCGAGTCCATACACGCCCATTGGCGCGTTGTCGACGAGAGCCGCGAGGCGTGCGCGCGAGCGCTGCTCGAGGTCCCACCAGTTGCGTTCGCGCTCGCGGTCGTGTTGCTCGTCCCAGTGCAGCGGCCGCGCGGGCGCGCCTGATTCCGGGCTGTTGTACAGGTGGTAGACCGGCAGGCCCGGCATGTGGAAGATGTCCCAGCCGTGTGTGTACAGGCGCAGTGCATACGCCTGCTCCTCGCCGTGGAAGTAGAACCACGGGTCGTAGGGAAAGTCCTGGACGATGTCGCCAGGCGCAAAGAGGCATCCCGCCGCGAGGTGGAATCCTTCGAGCGGCTCGTTTCGCTCGACCGGGTGTGCTTCGAAAGGAAGCACTGGGTGATCGGCATCGAAGACCGACCCGGGCTTCACCACATGCGCAAGCACTTTTTCCGTGGCGGCCTTGTGCACCGGCCTGTCGCCTTCGAACACGAAGGGATTCGGGTATGCACCTATGACGACGCCTCGACGTCCGGGCATCAAGGCCTTGGCCTGTTCGATGAAGCGCTGGTCCCAATGCAGGTCGAAATCCATGTGCGAATCGATCTGCAGGTACCACTCCTCGCCGTCGTACAGCGACATCGCGATCGCGCGCGCCCAGCAAGGGCCCCGCGCGAACACGGGCTCGATCCGTACATAGCTGACCCGCGCAGGCGCGAATGCGCTGCTCCCGAGAGGCGGCGCACTGCCCGGGCTCTGGTCGACGACGCCGAAGTGCAACTCCCCGGGCCAGCGCGCGGTCGCGATCGCCTGCCTCAAAGTGAAGGCAAGGATCGGGTCGCAGTAGGACGCCACATTGACGAAGACGCTCATGACAAAAAGGATCGCTACGCCGACAAACTTGTCGCGTTCGAGCGGGATGTTACCGGGCGGTGTGGCTCGGGCTCGCGGCTCCTGTGATATCTGGCCGACCGCGGGCCCGTTGGCGTGGGCCTTGCTGCTCGATCTACGGGGGCGACTATTACGACGAATCTGCGCAGTAGTTCCGCGCTTGCCCCGGTGGGTGTTTCATTGTGTTGCGTGGGCAGTACCGCTGTGCTACCTTTGAAAACACCCTTGGACCACTGTGGCCTCGTGCCGCGCATGGCGAAAGATGCCTGAAGGGGGGCCGCTTACGCCAGAGGAAAAATCCGTGAAGAAGGCAGCCCATTCCGTTCGTACGCGTGTGGTAGCAGCGAGTCCCGCCGTTGCCGGGTTCCGTCCAGCCGACGTCGCGTTAGCCATTGCAGCCGCATTCATGGGCGTGACCAACGCCTTCGGCCAACCGGTCGGCGCGCAGGTGGTCGCAGGCCAGGCGCTGCTCAAGCAGCAAGGCAACTCGCTTGTGGTGACCACGCAGAACGCGGCGGGCACCAATCGCTCGGTGATCAACTGGCAAAGCTTCTCGATCCCGGTGGGAACGAGCACACGCTTTGACCAGCCCACCGCGCAGAGTCTGTCGATCAACCGCGTGATGGGCTCCGATCCCAGCGCGATCTACGGCACATTGAGCTCCAACGGCCGGCTGGTGCTGGTCAATCCCTTTGGCATCACCGTGGGTGCGGGCGCCGTCGTGGACACGGCCGGTTTCACGGCATCCACATTGAAGATGAGCGACGCCGATGCGCTCGCCGGCCGCTTGCGCTTCACGGGCGATGGCAGCGCGGGTGCGCTCACCGTCAACGGAAACATCATCAGCCGCGGCGGCGACGTCGTGCTGATCGCGCCGAACGTCAGCACCGGCAGCCAGGCAGCCATCCAGAGCCAGGGCGGCGATGCCATTCTTGCTGCGGGCCAGAGTGTCGAGATCACGGGCCGTGG